>CAZLLL010000547.1:0-2500 GCA_964560255.1 uncultured Methylomonas sp. | reverse complement strand
GTTGCCCAAGTTATTTCGTGCACATTCCTAAGGTAAGGGAGCAGAAAATTAATAATCGTCCAACTGAAAAAATATAACATATAAATATCAGTTGGTTATAAATTTATCTTGGATGATTATATTTTTCCATCTCCCTAACTCGAAAATAATACCCATCCACTAACACAAAAAGCAAGTAACACTTATTTCCAGGCTCTGAGACTGTGAAAGTATGGCTAATTCGGAGTACAAAAACTTGTTTTTATCCTTCTTTTAAATATAACAAAGTGAAGTAGTTGACACTATTTAAGGATTAACCAAGTACAGGTGTAAAAAAATTAAAAAGAGTAAATTACTTTTAGGTGAAAATGAAAGGAGCCGCTAATCAGGCACAAACTCACTCAATAATGGAAAAGCAAGTGCTAAAAATTGTGCTATTTTTTTCTCAGCGTCTTCAACACTCCCTCCATCCGGTACGTTAACGACTAAACGAACCAATGCACCATCTGTTCTACTACGTGTTAATGCATCCCAAAATAAATACCACTTAACAAGATATTCATTTGTCATCACTCGTCCACGCTGCTGAAACCAATAATAAACGAGTTGTTTTTGATTAGCTTTGCTGATGACAGCCCGGTTTACTTTTAATTCTTCCCCACTAGACGTTAATACCCCCGCAATTCCCTGCTGTGTTAATTCACTGATGCGCCAGCCACCGCCAGGTATGCAGGATTTAGGTGAATGTACCGAAGCGCCCTTACGCTGCGACGCATAATAAGCAACATAAAAATTAACTGGAGAAGCTCCTTTTTTCTGAGTATAATTTGCAATAATATAATCATCAAACTTTAAGGTATCAATATACTTTTGCTCCATACCGACTTCAACTCCCCGCCACTTATCTAATTGTAAAGGAAAGTGAACAAATTGATTCCGGTCAGGGGTTATTTCTGTTCTATCACCAATAAGTAATACAAGTGGAGTCATTAAAACCAGAACGAGTAAACTCGCAACATAAGACATGGGTAAACTGAATTTTTGCTGCTTTGCTGAAAGATGTTCAGCGACAACCTGATTAGAGTCAGTGAACACCTGCGTCTCAACTCCGACTATAAAGACATCAGATAAGCTCTTATTTTGCATAAATAACTTAACCATCAACCACATTTCAAACACTAAGACAGCTAAGCACCCCATAAAAACAGCCCAGCCTTCAAAATCGTGCAAAAAACCGTCGGCTTGTTCAATTCCCCAGTTCTCCACTAACACACCAATGACACCAATGCGAAAACTATTCATCAAAACGGTAATCGGCAATGTTGATAAAAATAATAGTGTACGCATCCACCACGTTCCTTTGAAAAAATACGCACACAAAAAACCAAAGCTAGCTAATGGAAATAAGTATCGCAAACCACTACAAGCCTCGACCACTTGTAATTGATAAGTACCTAGATCAATAACATTTCCTTCCAGAAATACACTAATATCACATAATCGAATAAACGAAACACCTAGACTGGAAGAAATTAACTGTAAATAGGAAGATAAGCTGTTATACAAAAAACTAGGCAGTGGAATCATAAAAATCAGATATACCAATGGAAACCACAACAACTTGACACCTTTCCATCCTACTAACGCAAGACATAAGCCATACACTGTCAATAAAAAAGCATACTGGGTAATCACAAAAAGTGTCGCTAGCTCACCGACAAAACCTATGAGTAAACCCGCGAAAACTATACATAGCCCCGCCCAGCTTCCATGCTTTGATAACTCTGCAAGTTTTTCTCTGTTTTCCCATACAAACCAGAGCGAAATAACAGGTATCAAATAACCATGACTATATTCTTCAGACTCCCATTTGCCAAGCATATTAGCAAGGCCGTCATTAAATATAAAGGCGACAAGGCATGCACAGAACAAGAGAGATAAACAAATAATGATATTTTTATTGCTACTTGATACTTTTTCCATAATAAACAATTTTCGCTATTTTTCCCTAAAATGATCACTCTACCATAAAAAAGTTCTGATTCTAACGGTTTCTGTTGAGAGATGTTTTTGCATAGTAGTATGTTTAAATCATTGTGTTACAGGTTTTTATCTATTCTTCAAAGGGCTAGAAACCATAATTAAGCTATTCATTGCAGACAACCAAGACTTCATTTTTCAAGGATTAACGCCCTTAAGATAAATATATCAATCACTTACATCATCAACAGAATCCGTTATAATCAGTAATAATTGAATTCGCGAATTTTTCGAAAAGTTTGAATTCCGATGGGTAATTTTTTTCGGGGTTCCTGATTAGACATAATAGGATGATATGCAATGAATTATCAAAGTATATCATAATCCTGGTATTTTTTATTTCACCCAAAAGTACCCTGTGACCATTCAAGAGGGTAAGTGCTTTAGGAATGGGAATTGAATAAGTTGTGCAATTATGACGCAGTCTTTTTGTTTGCCTTCAAGGCGCGGTAACAGGCGCATAGCTAGCTACGTAACTGTT
>CAZLLL010000546.1:0-2524 GCA_964560255.1 uncultured Methylomonas sp. | reverse complement strand
ATCACTTCGCTAAGCTCCGTTTCCCTGATTTTCAGCGTAGGACCTTAAGCGAATGACATTGCTAATTTGGGGCACATTGTTAAGATCTGTATTTATGCTAACGAAACAAATTGGTACAATAATGTTTTTAGTCATTACACAGAACTCTTATAAATGGATGTCATCCAGAAAATTGCTGACGAATTAAGCGTCGCTCAAAATCAAGTGAATGCAGCAGTCACTTTATTAGATGAAGGTGCAACAGTACCTTTTATCGCTCGTTATCGTAAAGAAGTAACCGGTGGTCTGGATGATATCCAGTTACGCCTGTTAGAAGAGCGTTTAATTTATTTACGTGAGCTCAATACCCGCCGTGACACGATATTAGAAAGCATCGCATCACAGGGCAAGCTCTCCCCTGCCCTAGAAAAAGCGCTTATAGAAGCCGACACAAAAACACGGTTAGAAGATTTATATTTACCCTATAAACCTAAACGGCGTACCAAAGCACAAATAGCGCGTGAAGCAGGTTTAGAGCCCTTAGCTGATACCATTTTAGACAATAGAGACTGCATTCCCGAGCAAGTTGCTGAAAACTATATTAATCCAGATAATGCGATAGCGGATGCATCTGCCGCACTGGATGGTGCACGCCAGATTATTATGGAGCGTATCTCCGAAGACGCTGAATTACTATGCACTTTACGTGAAAGGATCTGGCAAAAAGGAATTATTGCTTCTATTGTAGGCAAAGACAAAGAAAATGAGGCCGCTAAATTTAAAGATTATTTTGACTATCAGGAAGCTATTAATAAAATTCCGTCCCATCGCGCGCTCGCCCTATTTCGTGGACGTAACGAAAACCTGCTAAACCTGACTTTGATGCCTGGGCCAGATGAAAAAGCAGAACATCAGTTATGTGCTCAGATGGTTGCCCGACATATTCAGGTGACCGATACCAGCAAAGCCGCTGATGCCTGGCTAGCTGTTACTGCTCGCTTTGCATGGAAAGTAAAACTATTCACACGTATCGACCTGGATTTAAAACAGCAATTACGCGAAACTGCTGAAAAAGAAGCGATACAGGTGTTCGCCAATAACCTGAAGGACTTGTTACTCGCAGCTCCAGCTGGCCCAAAGGCGACCTTAGGCTTAGATCCAGGTATTCGGACTGGTGTTAAAGTCGCTATTGTCGATCAAACTGGAAAGTTACTTGCGACGGACACCATTTACCCTCATGCCCCCAGAAACCAGTGGGACGCATCAATCGCAACGCTGGCCAGACATATTGCACAATATCAGGTTGAACTGGTGAGTATTGGCAATGGCACGGGTTCAAGAGAAACAGATCAATTGGTTGCTGACTTAATGAAGCAACACAAGGAACTAACATTCAATAAAATTACGGTTTCTGAAGCAGGTGCTTCCGTTTATTCAGCTTCTGAACTTGCGTCAAAAGAATTCCCTGATATTGATGTATCCTTACGAGGCGCGGTGTCTATTGCACGCCGCTTACAAGACCCACTCGCAGAACTGGTTAAAATTGAACCGAAATCTATTGGGGTTGGACAATACCAGCATGATGTCAATCAAATTCAACTCGCACGCGGCCTGGATGCTGTTGTGGAAGATTGCGTTAATGCTGTAGGTGTGGATATCAACACTGCTTCGGCTGCATTGCTCAAGCAAGTGTCTGGCATTTCTAATACCATTAGCCAGAATATTGTCACTTTTCGAGATGAACAAGGCGCATTTACAAACCGCAGACAACTTAAAAAAGTCCCTCGCTTAGGTGAAAAAGCATATGAGCAGGCCGCAGGTTTTTTACGTATTATGCATGGTGATAATCCGCTTGATGCCTCTTCTGTACATCCCGAAGCCTATCCTGTTATTGAAGATATAGTACAGAAAACCGGCACAACGGTGACTGAACTCATTGGCAAACAATCCTTTCTACGTAGCTTAAATGCAGCTGACTACATCAATGATAACTTTGGTTTACCTACGATTACTGATATTTTGCAGGAACTGGAAAAACCAGGCCGTGACCCTCGCCCAGAATTTAAAAGTGTAACTTTTAAGGCAGGCATCGAAAAAATCACTGATCTTAAAGAAGGCATGACTTTAGAAGGTGTGGTCACGAATGTTGCGAATTTCGGTGCCTTTGTCGATATTGGAGTTCATCAGGATGGCTTAGTGCATATTTCGCATTTAGCTGATGTGTTTGTTAAAGATCCGCGTGATGTCGTAAAAACCGGGGAGATGGTTAAGGTTAAAGTGCTTGAAGTGGATGTAGTCCGTAAACGAATTAGCTTATCCATGAAAAAAGAAGTATCGGCTGAAAGCAAAAGTGGAAAACCTGACCAGCCTTATACAAGAAAACCTCAAAAACCTAAGCAAGCAAGCACACCTATTCCAGCTCAAGGGTCAATGGCTAATGCATTTGCAAAAGCATTGAAAAAATAGCTATCAGTGAAGTCGATCCTATTTTCAGAGATGTTAACTAGGCATTTGTAGGGTGAGCAATCTTTTCGTAACTGTTCAG
>CAZLLL010000545.1:0-2527 GCA_964560255.1 uncultured Methylomonas sp. | reverse complement strand
TTATCACTGAGTTTATTACTTGATGAAATTAACGCGCTGGATCCGCAATGTGGACACATCATACGCATATAAAAAACCAATTTTTGAATTTATATCAAAGTGAAAAAACTTCGCCTTTATGCACAGTCAATAGTCGTCACTACCGGATTTTCGACAGGATTCAGAGTTTCACCTTTATGACCCGGTGACCACCATTCGGTTTGTTTCCTTTTTGGCGCAAGCTTGTCGTCCGATTTTCTTTAGCATAACCATCACTAGACGGTGGTTTAGAACTATTTTTGCTATTTTTAGCAAGCCTTGCTTGCAATTCTTGTATAACATCGCCTTGCTTTTGTAGTTGCTCAGCGAGTTCTATTAATTCTGTTTCCAATTTATCAAATAAAGCCACGACCGCTTCTTCGCCTTGAAGAAACGTTTCTTTTATTTGTTCGTGACTGGGTAATTGAATTTTCATGATGAACATATTAGACTTACAAGTATGAAAATTAGTAAGGTTTTTATTGGGCTGAGTAGTTACTGCGAATTAATAGATGTTATTCCTAATTCGCATCAGGATAAAACAACTGCTCCCCGTGCTTTTTATAAGCGCCAATCAGCGCTTGCGCTTCAATACCTGTTATATAAGCTATATACTTTTTCGCAAGAGCATAACGTACATGCTTATGCTTAGCAGGGTTAATTGCCATAATATGGTAGGGGTTAAATAAAGCCTTGTCCCCTGCATTAATTATGACTAAATCAATCTTGTCTTTAAAGGCAATATAAGTTCCTCGATCTGTCAGTGTGTAGCTGCGTTTTTCATCTGCAATTTTTATGACCGCCCCCATACCCTGACCGACAACAAGATAGTTAGCACCTGCTGGATTAATCGAAGCTGCTCGCCATAAAGCCGTCTCTTTTTTATGGGTGCCCGAGTCATCACCGCGTGAAATAAAGGTAGATTGACTTGCTGCAATTTTTTGAAATGCAATGGCTACAGGTTGATTCAAGTCAATCTGTGCAGGATTTGTTGCAGGTCCAATTAACACAAAATCGTTATGCATTACCGCTTTTCTGTCAATACCATAGCCTTTATTGACAAATTCAAGTTCTGCTTTTGGCGCATGTACCATGACGATATCCACATCACCACTTTCACCCAGGCGCAAAGCCTTACCTGTTCCAACAGCAATCACATCTAGGCGGATATTATGATTTTCTTCAAACAAGGGATTGATCACGCTGAGTAAGCCTGAGTTTTCCGTACTTGTTGTCGTTGACATGCGTAGAATATCGGCGCTATAAACGTTAATACTCAATAAATAAAGTAGGCTAGCGAAAATATTTTTTTTCATTTTTTTTCTCTTAGGAACGTGTACGAAATAACTTAGGAATGAACACGGAATAAGCTGAGCAACTGGCGCAGTATTTTTGTTCGTCTTCAAGGTACACAAGCAAGTTACGTAACTGCTTGTGCAACACTGAAGACGGACAAAAAGACAAGTCAGTTGCTCAACTTATTCCGTGCCCATACCTTAGATAAGTAGATGGCCAAAAGTTTTTTAGCGTTGAATTCATATTATACATGGACTTACGGAGTAACTACTCAGGCTATGATTTATTGGGCTGTAGCGGTTTTGGAGCTTCATTTTGGATCATAAAGGCAGAGAAATAGGTCTTTTTTGTATCCTGTTTAAATTCCCTAGTAAAACTCGGTCTAGGGTAAATGTAAAAACATAATCTATTGAAATTAAATAATATTTTTTTTATGATTTAGAGTTACCAGGGAATTTAAACAGGATACCATTTTTTAACTGTTCAGCTACTTTTTATGCCACAAATATCCCTACGGCCCAAAAAGCAATAGCCTGAGTAGTTACCTAAAATCGAAAATTAAAAAAATAATTTCGTTATATTTTAATTATTTGCATTTAAGTTGCTTGGAACTTACATTGAGCGGGTCTATTTTCTGTTTTTTTATATTAAAAATACATTAATTATTAGAGTGTTATGGATAACCGTATAAATAATAAAATATAACATTAGAAATCAGACATTTTTAATCGCATGTAACACATTGATTTTAAATTATTCTATATAAGTCGTTGAAACCTAATAAACTTAGTATAACCATTTGTTTTAAAATTAAAAGTTAATCGAAAAATATAAAACCATACCCGCTCAATGTGAGTGCAGGAGCAAAAGAAGTATGACTTGTAACGGAGGGTGGAGGTGCTTCTTACTATGACGAAACAGGTCAAATTTCTGTTTCTTGTTATGGAATAAACCTAAATAAATTGATTTAAAAACTGCCTGAATTCAAAAACAAGCAAAAATGAAGGGATCAGCCAGAGCATGATTTTGTATTCTGTTTAAATTCCCTAGTAATTTCAAATTCTAAAAATATAACATATTGATACACAAAGATACTTATTTTTTCAAAATCAGGTTTACCAGGGAATTTAAACAGAATACATGATTTTCTACAAGTAAGGGAGCTGGAAATAAATAATCGCCCAATATTGGGCAGGATTTTTGTTCGTATTCA
>CAZLLL010000544.1:0-2532 GCA_964560255.1 uncultured Methylomonas sp. | reverse complement strand
TGACAACCGCTAATGCATTATTAGGCTTATGGGCAGAAACCAGCATTCACGCCGGAGCAGGTAGTTCCGTCGATGGGATTGACTTACCGATACAACGTGAAGCACACAGTGATTTCCCCTGTATATTTGGCTCTTCTGTTAAAGGTGCGTTACGCGCCAAGGCAGAAGATAAATGGGGTGCTGATAACGAGAGTGTGCGCTATGTATTTGGCCCCGCATCAGATAGCGAAAAGGCATCAGAACATGCAGGTGCCTTAATGGTGGGAGATGCACGCTTACTATTATTGCCTGTACGTTCATTAACAGGGTATTTTAAATGGGTAACGTGTCCCGCCTTATTACAACGCTTACAACGGGATGCCCAGCGGCTGGGAATTGCTCTTGGTGATTTCGCGATACCCGCTGATACTGATTTAAAAGGCAAAGCATTACTGGCTGAGAATGCGGGGAATGACCTGTTTTTAGAAGAGTATCGCTTAAAAACTGAAGCGCGTGATTTAGAGGCATTACTGACAGTATTACAGGCTGTATCTGGCATTAGTCAAGAGGCATTAAAAGCACAACTGGTGATCGTGAATAACGAAATGTTTAGCTATTTAAGCCGTTATGCAACCGCCGTGAATGCGCATATCGCTATTGATAATACTAAAAAAATCGTTAAAAAAGGCGCACTTTGGTATGAAGAAAGCTTGCCGCCAGAAACAGTCTTTTATGTGGCTCTGGCTGCCAATTCAGTGCGTGATAGCGACGCTAAATATGAAAATCAGCAAGTCAAAGCCAATCATGCCAGTGCTGTTTTAAAGAGCATGACGGATGAATTATTTGCTCAACCTGCGTACCTGCAAATAGGCGGTAATGAAACCGTAGGGATGGGCTGGTGTAAAGTCAACGTCATGAAAGGAGCATAAGATGTCACAAACAATACAACAGCTACGGGCAAAGTTTGCGCTGGATCAGGTCAATGACTTGAAGAGTCAATTAAAAGCCGACGAGCAAAAGGAGTTTATCAGTTATGCCAGTAGTTTGCCGGCGATGATTCATATGAATGGCTTGGGGCAGGCAATGGCCTTTTGTAAAGTCAAAGGTCAGGAGCGGCTATCCTATCAGTCGCTTTATCAATTGGTATCCACATGGCTATGCAAACCCGCTCAAGTGTATGGCGGCTGTAGTGATGTCTTAACCGGTATTACCGGAAAAGATATGCAGCATTATCAACTCGCCCAGGCAGAAGCATTACTCCTAATGAGCTGGGTTAAGAAATTTGCCAAGGCATTTTTGGCGGAAGAGAAGAAGGAGAGTCAATAATGCCCTCCCCTCTGTATACAGACAATCAGGCTCCCCGGAGCAAGCCAGAATCTGCGCATTCCGGCCTGTGGTTTGAGCGTTTTTTTAATCGCTATGATGCTAGTTGGAAATTGGAAAATGAAGTCAAGCAAGCCTGGATCAATACCGTCACTCAAAAAACATGCGGTGAAACATTACAACTGGAAACCTATACTCAGCGTCAAACCTTGCTGGTAATGCAATTAAACGGGAATAGCCAGCGTTATATGAGTGACTGGAATTTTGTCACGGGGATGGGCAATCCTCATCCGGTTGAAAATGGTTTTAGCTGGCATCCAACACTGGCAGTACCTTATTTAAGCGGTGCATCGGTCAAAGGCTTAGTTCGTGCTTGGGTAGAGATGAATGATGAGCGCCTAGATCAGGATGAGTTAAAGCAGCGTTTATTACGCTGGTTTGGGACAGAAAAAAAGGAAGATATTCCTGAGCAATCAGGCGACTTTATCTTTTTTGATGCCCTGCCTGATCAACCGGTACAACTGGCGTGTGATATTATGACCCCGCATATGGGAAAATGGTATAGCGACGGCGATAAAGCCAGTCCGACAAAGCCAGAAACATTACCGGCCGATTGGCATGAACCCATTCCCATTCCCTTTTTAGTGGTTAAAAACACCCGTTTGATTTTTCATATTGCGCCTCGTCAACGCAATGATAGCGGCGAATTAAAAGAGCTTTTTAAGGCATTGACCAACGCATTAGACTCTTTAGGCGCAGGCGCAAAAACAGCGGCAGGCTATGGATATTTTAGCGAAGATACATCTTTTGCTGACGACCTGGAGCGGGAAAAAGAAAAGAGCAGGATAAAGATCGAAAATCAGCAACGCAGAGCCAGTTTAAGTCCGTTTGAACAGGATTTAGAAGACTTTTTGAAACCTTTCCAGGAAAGTGAACACAGTACGCGTTTATTAAGCGAACTGAAAGCAGGACGTTGGCAAGGAGAGGAGGCCAAAATAGTGGCGCAAAAAATTAAAATCATGATGGAAGGGGCGAAGAAGTGGTTGCCTGAGTTTACAGGAACCAATAAAAAGAAAGTGCAACTTAAAGAGCGTTCGTTATTTGTTCAGGGCTATTTAGAGGATTAAATCGTGCCAGTGAGTAGAGACGAAAGCATAAGGGAGATGGAAACACACATCATCCAATATTGCTAGTCTTTTTGTCCGTCTTCTGCGTTGTAGCAACCGTTAC
>CAZLLL010000543.1:0-2536 GCA_964560255.1 uncultured Methylomonas sp. | reverse complement strand
CGAACAAAAATCCTGCCCAATATTGGACGATTATTTATTTCCAGCTCCCTTAAGAAGGGACATTCTTTATATTTATAGGCTATTTTAAAGATATACAAAGTTGTGGGTGAGCTATGACCCCCAATATTGATGGCTCTAGGGTGTATTTTGTTGGGGTTCGTGCCTCACCCACAACCTACATCTTTAAAGTAGCCTATGATATAAAAGATGTCCCGATTTAAACTTGTAGCCAAAAAGAAAATGGACAAAAAGACAGGCAAGGTCGAGATGTGTTGCGAGTTACCTAAAGACTGTACGCCTGCAAATATGTAAACTGCAAAATAAAGGGTGCCTTAAAAAGTGTGTTAATTGTTTCCAGGTATTTAGGATATACTGACTGCGCATAGATGGCTCTAAATTTAATCTGGACAAAGCAGCTTTCCCTTTATTTATAATTAAGGAATAAAATATGAAATTTTTAAAAACAGCAATGCCCCTTTTTTTTATTGTGTTATTCTCGGGTTGTACAGCTGATGATGGAAAACAAGATTTTTTAGATGAGGGTGCAGCCAATACACTAAAGGGCAACTCAGTCAGAGATGGACATGTTTATAACGAAAATGGCACAAGAATAACTGAGCTTGATTTAAATAATAATTTGAATACAGTTGATTCATTAATGAGTAGCCCTGAATTTTCTGATCCGGGTAGCTCTTTATCAAAACGAAAGATTTACTTTGAGTATGATAGTAGCCAGGTTTTAAAAGAGTTTTTTCCTGTCATAGAGGCTCATGCACAATATTTGATGGCTCGTCCTAATCAGCGTATTGTTCTGACAGGTCACTCGGATGAGCGTGGTACGCGTGAGTATAATATTGCACTGGCAGAACAACGGGCAAAATCTGTTTTCAAAATGTTGCAATTAATTGGGGTGATGAGTAATCAGGTTGATATAGTCAGTTATGGAGAAGAAAAGCCTGATGCAATGGGGCATGATAGTCATTCTTTTGCACTTAATCGCCGTGTAGAAATTGTGTATCAATAATGAAAAAAATTATTTTAATAACAGGGTTATGTGTCACGAGTATAGTTTATGCAGAATCCAGAACCTTGCCACCGATCATCAATAATTCAACCTATGCGAATGGCACATCTTATTCGAGGGGAGGCTCTTCTAATAAAACGATGCTGGAAATGCTAGGGCGGGTAGAAAGTTTACAAGTTGAGATACAGCAATTACGTGGTTTAGTTGAGCAACAAAGCTATGAGATAAGTCATTTAAAAAAACGTCAGCAAAATATTTATGCTGATGTAGATGTACGCCTGCAACAGATGGAGGGTAAGAAAGGTATTGATAAAACCCTTTCTAGGCAGGATAATATTGTTGTCCCTGTCGTTGAAAAGCGGGAGAATCAACCCGTAAAACCAAGACAGACAGCCAGATCAAAAGCCAAAGAAAAGGCGGCATTTGATAGAGCATTTGCGAGTGTAAAAAATAGTCAGTATCAACAGGCGATTAAACTGTTCAAGCTGTTTTTATTGAAGTATCCGGCAGGGACTTATAGTGATAATGCAACTTTCTGGTTAGCTTCTGTTTATAAAGTAGTGGATAATTTACCAGAAGCAAAAACAAATTTTCAAACAGTTTATACACAATTTCCTGAAAGTGAAAAAGCAGGTATGGCAATGTTAAAGTTAGCCGATATTTATCTGCAAGAAAATGAGCAGTCAGAGGCAGTAACATTGTATACCCAAGTGACTAAGCAGTATGAAGATACCACTGCTGCGCATATCGCGACCAAGAAATTGCAGGGCATAGGCCAGTAAACGTTGTGAAAATTGATGCTTTACGTATTAGTGAAATTTTTTATTCACTACAAGGCGAGTCAAGAAGTGTTGGCCTGCCGACTGTTTTTATTCGCTTAACAGGGTGTCCTTTACGCTGTCAATACTGTGATACGAGCTATGCATTTTCAGGGGGTAAAATACAGAGTATTGCTGAGATTATTAAGCAAATAGCACACTATAAAACGCGCTATATAACGGTAACAGGCGGTGAACCCTTAGCTCAGCCAGGCTGCCTGGAATTACTCAGGCAATTAGCGGATAAAGGCTATAGTGTTTCTCTGGAAACCAGTGGCGCACTTGATGTTGCAGAGGTCGATGCGCGTATTGTTAAAGTGATGGATTTAAAAACACCTGCATCCGCTGAAGAGCAGCGCAATTTATATACTAATCTGCAATATCTTGATAGCCAGGATCAACTAAAATTTGTTATTTGTAATGTTGAAGATTATGCTTGGAGTAAAGAAAAAATATCGCAATACGAATTGGATAAGCAGTGTGAAATTCTATTCTCACCCGCGATAGGACAGCAGGATCCAACTGAGCTGGCCGAATGGATTTTACATGATCAGTTGCCAGTGCGTTTTCAAATGCAGTTACATAAAATACTTTGGGGCGATGTGGCGGGTAAGTGAAGATGTGTAGCCGTTCAGTTATCTCCTTAGGAATGGGAATTGAATAAGTTGTGCAATTATGACGCAGTATTTTTGTT
>CAZLLL010000542.1:0-2558 GCA_964560255.1 uncultured Methylomonas sp. | reverse complement strand
GCAGTATTGAAGTGACAGCCTATCTGATTGACCATTTTCAGCTTTCGAATTTAAAAGTTGCAGTACGTGACTTACCAATACGCAGTAATGATTTACGCATCGGCGTATCCAAGAGATATCCGATACTCGCCAGCATCCTGCAAAAAGCGTTGAATTCAATTTCACTGGAAGAAAGTAACATGATCTTGAAACGCTGGGTAACAAACCTTGAAATGTCTCAATCAGCAAAAAAAAATGTTCAGTTAACAGCTGCAGAGCACGCCTGGTTAGCGTCACATTCTGCTGTTCATTTCACAGCTGACCCCAACTGGCTCCCCTTTGAGGCGTTTAATAAACAAGGCGAATACATTGGCATTGTGGCAGAAATACTCAGACTCATTGAAATGCGTACAGGCATCTATTTTGATCGCAAGCCCAGTGGCACTTGGCTCAATGCTATACAAATGGTTAAGAATGGGGAAATTGACGTATTGTCAGATGATATTGGTAACGAGGGAGTCAAGGAGCATCTAAATTTCACTGATCCCTATTTGGAATATCCGATGGCGATTGTTATGCGAGAGTCACGGAATAAATTTATAGCAGATTTATACACAATAGCGAATAAACGTATTGCGGTTATAGATGGTTATGGTTATACATGGGAATTGTTCGAGAAATATCAGGATATTGATTTCGTCAAGGTGGCTAATATCCAAGAGGCATTAATTGGTGTATCGACAGGTTCTATAGATGCCTTTGTCGCCTCATTTAACTTGATCAGTTACCATATCAATCAGATGGGACTGAATAAATTGCACATCGTTGGGCAGGTACCTCTCACAGTCAGAATTGGTCTAGGCGTGCGTAAGGATATGCCAGAACTGCTTAGCATACTCAATAAAGCAATAGCGACATTAAACGAAGCAGAAAAATTTCATATCACTGAAACCTGGATGCAAGAAAAATACATAGAACACACTGACTACACTTTACTAAAACGTGTACTAACAGGTGCTGCTTTACTGCTATTTTTAGTTGTTTTATGGAATCGCATTTTAAAAAATCAAGTACAAAAAAGAACAGAATCCTTACAAAAAAGCGAACAACGTTATCGACAATTTGTTGAAACAAATACCGCAGGTATTTTATATTCCGAATACCATCCCTCCATTTCAGTTGATCTTCCTGTCGAAAATCAACTAGAAATGTTAATAACAAATGCTTGCACTGCCGAGATAAATACTGTTTTGGCGCAGCAGCTAGGGTACGACTCAGCTCAACAGTGTCAGGGTAAAAACTTAACTTTTCATATCGACTCATCTGACCCAGAGAATTTAAAAAATATTCAAACATACATATCATCGGGATATAGAATTTCCGGTGTAATACTACATGCCAAGAACTTAGAGGGGACTGATTTGTATTTTTATAATAATGCACAGGGTGTTGTTGAAGAAGGTTTTTTAAAAGGTACCTGGCTTTCTCTTATTGACATTACTCAACGGCTGGAAGCTGAACGAGCATTGCAAATTTCTGAAGAGAAATTTTCCAAGTCCTTTGAATCAAGTCCTGATGCGATGACTATCTTCACATTGCATGATGCCTGTTATAAAGATGTTAATAAAAGCTTTGAAAAAATAAGTGGCTTTAAAAAAGCAGAGGTTCTGGGGCGGACACCTTTTGAATTACACCAGTGGAATGAACCGCGTAAACTAAAATTTATGCAAAAACATTTACAGGCTCGTACAGAATTACAGGATATACAGATTACTTTTATGACCAAAGCAGGTAACAGGCGTACTGGCGTTGTATCGGGTGATGTTATTGACCTTGACGGTATACCCCATGTTATTTTAGTCATCAGGGATATTACTGATCAGATTAGGCAGAAGAAAAAAATACGTCAGCAGGAATTGCAATTGATTCAAGCCAACAAAATGACTTCAATAGGCATGTTATTATCGTGTATCGGGCACGAAATTAATAACCCGAATAATCTGATTATGCTGAACGCACAAATTGTTCTGGATGCATGGCCCGATGTAGACAAGGCAATGGCGCATTATCACAAAGATAATCCATCATGGCAACTTGCTCAGTTGCCTTATGTTGAAATGAAAAAAAATTTACCCGAGTTAATATCTGGAATTAGAAATGGTGGGCAACGAATTCAAACTATTGTTAGTTCATTAAGAGATTTTGTCCGACCTACCGGGACTGAGAAGTCGAGAAAATATCAGGCGAATGATGCTGTGCACCACGCATTAGCATTGTTAAAATATCTCATCCAATGTAATACTGATTGTTTAAACTTACAATTGGCTGAGACGCTACCTTTGTTGAAAGGGAATTCACAGAAACTCGAACAAGTGATTACCAATCTGGTGATTAATGCACTTGAGTCATTGCCAGACCGTTCATCTGCGGTTAGCTTATCATCTCGATACAACGCATCTGAAAAAATGATTGAAATAGAAGTGGCTGATAAAGGGACTGGTATAGCGCAGAGTACACTCAAAAAAATCCGTGAACCCTTTTTTTCCACCAAGCTAGATACCGGTGGAACGGGGCTAGGC
>CAZLLL010000541.1:0-2560 GCA_964560255.1 uncultured Methylomonas sp. | reverse complement strand
TAGGGAGCTGGAAATAAATAATCGTCCAGTATTGGGCAGGATTTTTGTTCGTATTCAAGGCGTAGTAACCGGCGCATAGCAAGCTACGTAACGGTTACTACAACGCAGAAGACGGACAAAAAGACCAGCAATATTGGATGATTATTTGTTTCCATCCCCCTTATGTTACAACTATACTTCCATCGCTGAAAATCAGGGAAACGGAGCTTAAACGCCAATACTTTCAATCGGAACTCATTATTGAAGAAAAAATATTATTTTCCGCCATGAGCAAACTCTAAAAGCGCAACAGAACACTCCGCCACCTGATCAAACCTCGAATGTTATTGATATCAGGCAGGCCGAGAAGACGCGCATCCTTTAACGGGAAATAAGATAACAGATAGAATCAGTTCTTCGACAGCCTAGGTTTGTACCTCACCCACAACCTACGCCTTAAACGAATGGTCTACAAAAAATGACCTATCAAAATGTTGCCCAAGCCGTTTAGTGTATACGCCAGAAGCGCATAATCAACTATAAGCTCAACTTTTTTCAAAAGATGATAACCTAATCCAGAAACCTTTTAATCAGCGTCACTTATCCTTAAAATCTTATGCCTAAAACAAAACCCCGTTATCGCAGATTTAGCGCATTAATACAACTACTTGATTTTTTTAAGCCCTATAAATTACGTATGTTGCTAGGGTTTATTGTGTTGATTATCGCCGCAGCCGCCACACTGGCACTCCCTATCGCTATTAAGTTAATTATTGATCAAGGCTATTTATTAGACCAGAGTGATAAACTAAAACAATATTTCCTTGTACTGCTGGGTATAGTCGCAGTGATGGCGGTATTTTCTGCCACTCGCTTTTACCTTGTTATGTGGTTGGGTGAACGCATTGTTGCCGATATACGCGCAAAGCTATATCAGCATATTTTGCAAATGGATCCCGCTTTTTTTGAGACGACACCCACTGGAGAAGTTCTATCGCGGTTGACCACGGATACCACATTAGTGCAATCTGTCGTCGGTGTCGGTATTTCAGTAACCTTGCGTTGTAGTATGCTACTCGCAGGTAGTTTGATCATGTTATCAATCACCAACCTGCAACTCACTGGTTTAATTTTACTTATTATCCCGCTGATCATACTGCCACTAATTTTCTTTGGGCGCAAAGTCAGACGTTTATCCAGAAAAAATCAGGATTGCATTGCCAAATCCAGTGCCATTGCAGGAGAAACATTTAATGCGATACAAGTACTACAGTCCTATAATCTGGAAGCTTATTATACCCAGCGTTTTAACGCTTCGGTAGCAAGCGCATTTGCGACCGCTAAACACCGTTTAACAGCCCGAGCCTTACTGGCTGCATTTGCCATATTTACAGTATTTAGTGGTTTAATGGCTATTATCTGGCTAGGTGCCCAATGGGTACAAGCAGGAAAAATGTCGCTGGGTGAACTCAGCCAGTTCTTGCTGTATGGCGTAATGGTTGCCACTAATTCCGCCGCATTAAGTGAGGTATGGGGCGATATCCAGCGTGCCGCAGGTGCCATGGAGCGTATTCTGGAATTATTAAAAATGCAGCCGGGCATCACTTCACCCCCAAATCCTGTTGCCATCCCCTCTGTTAATACGCAAGCCATCCGCTTTCAGAGTATCTTTTTTAATTATCCCTCAAGACCAAAACAACACGCTCTGCATAACTTTACCCTGACTATTGCAGCAGGCGAAACCGTCGCCCTGGTCGGCCCTTCAGGCGCGGGTAAAAGCACGGTATTTCAATTGTTATTACGTTTTTATGATATGCAACAGGGAAAAATCTACCTCAATGGCATTGATATTACTCAAACCGATATGACACAACTACGCCAGCATATTGCTATCGTTCCTCAGGAAACCGCCATATTCGCCGCCAGTGTACTGGAAAACATTCGTTTTGGTAAGCCAGATGCCAGTGATACAGAAATTAAAATAGCTGCCAGAGCCGCAGCTGCCGATGAATTTATCCAGCGCTTACCCGAACAGTATGATACTTTTTTAGGTGAACGAGGACTTAGACTATCAGTCGGCCAACGGCAGCGCATTTCTATTGCCCGTGCCATTTTAAAAAATGTACCTGTATTATTACTGGATGAAGCCACCAGTTCGCTGGATGCTGAAAGTGAACAACTGGTTCAGGATGCACTACAGCATTTAATGCAAAACCGTACCACACTGGTCATTGCCCATCGTCTTGCGACCGTGTTAAAAGCAGATAAAATTATTGTGATGGATCAGGGTAAAATTATTGCTGTAGGGAATCATCAGCAATTAATTGAGCAAAAAGGACTTTATGCCAGATTGGCGGCGTTGCAGTTTGGTGAGAGACTGTCATAATACCTCTTTAGCTAAAGCTATTGCACTTCTGACAAAGTGTAAAATGAAAAGTGCTATTTATTCCATTATTAAGCATACGTAGCCTGCTGTGCGTCTATTTTTACGCCTTGAAGATGGTAACCGTTCAGTCCCCCTCCTTGGCCACGGCTTTCTCATAAAAAGTTTCTTGACAAGCTGTATAATAGAGAGCAATAC
>CAZLLL010000540.1:0-2561 GCA_964560255.1 uncultured Methylomonas sp. | reverse complement strand
TATTTTTTTAGATAAAAAATATTTTTATTTCCTTGTACCCTTCACAGTGTCAACTAGGCAATGAAGGATGCCAATGAAGCACACTAAAAAAATAGTAACCGTTCACCTACCCCTTAACATATTGATTTATATAGATCAGACTAATATGCCAGCAGCAAATAACCACTGTAAGTCATTGAAATTTTGACTCAGAAATGATGAAAAACAATTTCATAGAAATACTGAGAAATAATTTACAGTTAAATTAACAGGTTAAGCTTGTAGGGGGTAGGTGAACGGTTACAAAAAATATAATATACTGATTATTAATGAATATTCACAAGAACAACTCTAATACTTATTTGAATTATATAAGGCGTTGAAAGTATTTGTAATTTTGAGTTAAAAAACAAGTTTTTGCCTATTTTAAAGGAGTACAAGAACTTGTTTTTGTGCTCCTTTTGAACATAACAAAGGTAACCGTTCAGACCCTCCTTTGTAAAATGGGAGTTGAGGAGCCTTTTTTTAATAAAACCTCCCCTAACCCCTCCTTGATAAGGAGGGGGACTGAACAGTTACATATTATCTCTATTTTTAAATTTAGAATATGCTAAGGTATGCGCTACATTTATCAACAGTAGTGCCTTCATGTGGAGTGATGGCAAGAACGATATAAAATATGGCGCGTAGACGAAATTATAGAAAGAAAAAATTACCTGAAGATCCAGTTAAAGTAACGATTGAATCTTTTACCCATGATGGACGCGGTGTTGCTCATGTGGATGGCAAGGCGATCTTTATTGATGAAGCGCTACCGGGTGAAGAGCTAGAATTTATTTATACGGATAGTCGAAAAGACTATGCTGAAGGAAAAGTAGACACTTTATTGACTCAATCACCCGATCGCGGAGAGGCGGCTTGTCCGCATTTTGGTCGTTGTGGTGGTTGCAGTTTTCAGCATGTTAAAGATGAGCAACAGATTTTTATTAAGCAGGGTTTGTTGGCTGAACAATTTCAGCGTATAGGAAAGGTGAATATCACTGAATTCTGGGAGCCCATTAAAGGCCCATATTGGGGGTATCGCCGTAAAGCGCGGATGGGTGTTAAATACGTCCCGAAAAAAGGGCGTGTTTTAGTTGGTTTCCGAGAGCGACGTAATCAATTTTTGGCTGAAATTGAAAGCTGTCCAGTGATGCACCCGATAGTGGGTGAAAAATTAATGGATTTATCGGCGATGATAGGTCAACTGAGCATTAAGGATAAAATCCCGCAAATAGAGGTGGCTATTGGCGATGAGGATTGTGTGCTGGCTTTTCGGGTGTTAGAGCCTGCAACGTATGAAGATAAAGAAATTATGCGTGCCTTTGGTCATCAGCATCATATGTCGATGTGTTTACAGTCCAAAGGCCCTGATACTATTAAGCCGATTGAAGATGAGCCAGAAGCCATACTTACTTATTCTTTACCTGATCAAGGCATTACATTTCGTTTTAAACCTGCCATGTTTACTCAGGTCAACTATGAAATTAACCGGCAAATGATTAACCGCGTGATGCAGGAAATGGATTTCAATGAACAGGATCAGGTGTTAGATTTATTTTGTGGACTAGGTAATTTCACCTTACCTATTGCAACAAAGGCTGGACATGTTGTGGGAATAGAAGGTGATCAGCCTTTAGTCAATCATGCTAAAGAAAACGCATTATTAAATAACATCACAAATGTTGAATTTTATGCAGCGGATTTAAGTAAAGATGTGAGTGATCATGCCTGGGCAAAACAAAAATATAATAAGATTATGTTAGACCCTTCTCGTGCTGGAGCCTCAGAGGTATTATATCATCTTGATAAATGGAATCCTGAGCTAGTCATGTATATTTCGTGTAATCCCTCAACTTTAGCCAGAGATGCAGGTATTTTAGTAAATGAACTAGGCTATACTCTGGTTAAAGCAGGCGTTATGGATATGTTTCCACAGACGGGGCATGTTGAATCTATCGCTTTATTTAAAAAATAACGCCATGTTTAATGATACACTCCCAAATCGCTATATTGATATAAGCATCGCTACGCAAACCTTAAAGCTAATCGAAAATAGTGAAATAGTGCATCGCTACCCTGTTTCAACAGCTAAAAATGGAGCTGGACAGCGCATGGGATCAGAATGTACGCCGACTGGCTGGCATAAAATTCGAGCTAAAATTGGTGCTGAGCAGCCTTTAAATAGCGTTTTTGTTGGACGACGTGCGACGAGTGAAATTTATACGACTGAGTTAAGTCAGCAGTACCCGACAAGAGACTGGGTTTTAACACGAATTCTTTGGCTAGGCGGGTTGCAAACTGGCATCAATCGCTATGGTGATGTGGATAGCACCTGGCGTTATATTTATATACACGGATGCCCTGATTATTTGCTACAGGGAAAGCCAGAATCGCATGGTTGCATAAGAATGGCAAATGCTGATGTTCAGCATTTGTTTAATCAGGTCACCCTCAGTGAACTGATTTTTATTCATTAGTAGAGCGGACTAAGGAATGGGAATTGAATAAGTTGTGCAATTATGACGCAGTATTTTTGTTTG
>CAZLLL010000539.1:0-2593 GCA_964560255.1 uncultured Methylomonas sp. | reverse complement strand
AAAATATTAATGATGGAGAGCAGTGGAATATTCCCTTTTTCTTTTTTAATCTCGAATCTGTTGATACTGATATTACGCCTTCACAAAATGTCAGGGGAATTCCAAAGGCAAGCCTGAAAGTAGGCGATAAAGTCGGATTTAAAGACAAGCAGCAAAATGAATTATACGGAGAAGTGATACGTTTAAACCTGAAAACAGCAACTATAGTATGTGATTCGACTCATCAATGGCGAGTTGCATATAACTTGCTATTTTCGGTGCTTGATGGCGTACGTGTGGAAGAGAGTATCATTCAGGGATTACTGCCTGAGTAGGAGTAGCAACAGAATTGTTAGAAAATTTTTGCCCCGTTTTATCCTGGTAGCTTTTTTTAAAGACCCTAAATTTAGATGAGCTGCGTAGATTGCGGGTGAGGTACGAACCTCAACAACCATGGTTGTGTATTTTGTTGGGGTTCGTATCTCACTCGCAACCTACGTTTTAAAAAGGGCCGCCTGCAAATATCCCGCCTTAAGGGAGATGGAAACAAATAATCATCCAATATTGCTAGTCTTTTTGTCCGTCTTCTGCGTTGTAGCAACAGTTACGTAGCCAGCTATGCGCCTGTTACTACGCCTTGAATACGAACAAAAATCCTGCCCAATATTGGACGATTATTTATTTCCAGCTCCCTAAGTTGGTAGCGCAAAAGAGGGTTTAGAAACTAATACCACCTTGCAGCCAGAATTTATGAGTATCTTTATTAAACGCTGCAAGTCCATTTGCTTTATCAGCATCATAGTAAGCATACTTTACCAGGATATGGTAATGCTTAGCAAATTTTTTGCTTATTAAGAAATCATACTCATTCCCGTAGTTTATGCTCTTGGTGACACTCTGAAAATTGTGATAAACAAAGGCTAGCTTTATGCCTAAAGGCTTGGCTGCCAAGGTTGCATTGATATCTCGTACACCATTTACCGGTGTCACTAAAAACTTGTCAGCCCAACCCTGAAATTTATGGTTTGTGCCAAAAGGTGTCTGGAATGCTTGAGAGCTATTTGCACCCAGTTCTTCAACGGCACCTTTTAAGGTAACCCCCATAAAACTTGCACCGCCCATTATGCTATAGCGACCTAGTGTAAAGCTATTCGGGTTGTTAGCCAAGTTAGCCTGAAAGCCGTACTCAGCTCTATAATGAAGTTTAATATTTTTAGTTAATTTAGGCGAGCCAGTGATTGCTATACCATATGTTTGAGCAGATTTGCCTGCTTCGCCTTCATTATAATCTGATAGCCAATAACCATATGCGGTTATATTCGCGATGTCTTTAACTTTGTAGTTAATATTGACAAAAGGTAACTGTACAGTATCTAATTGCGACCAGATGTTTTGTGCCTGTCCTATATAAGCAACTTTTAGTGTTAAGTTTTCAATTGATGTATTGGTTATTAATCCTGCATCAAAGGTTTGTTCCATTTGGCGCCAGGCTACTGCACCGATAAAACGCTGATCATCAATATTAATGACTTGTCGCCCTGCTTTAATCTCAGTGTCAGGAAGCCCTTTATAGCTGACCCATAACTGGTTGAGTTCACTTGTCTGAGGGTCTGCAATAACTTCACGATTTGGGTTTCCTATCCAGTGTGATTTGGGTGAAAAATAGTCATCTTGCATGGCAAGGTTGCCTTCATATTCAGCATAAGCTTGTAACCCCTGATATTCCGGCGTTAAATACCCCAGCCGCAAGCGTAAAGTATTTGCGTATGCGGTTCTTCTAACATTATTGGCCACATCAGCTAGTTCAAAACGGTAACGTAAGTTAAATTTAAACTGACCATACTTTGCATCTTTCTGATCTAACTTTAAGCCCTTTTTAATTTGATGGCTTAAATTGTTAGCGATCACTGGCTGTAAGAACGTTGATGCTAGAACAGTGGCAGAAAGAGTCATTTTAATAAAACTCTTCGGTTTTGATGAATGGCTTGCATTTGACTGCATTATTGAATAGCTCCTTAGTAAATATTAAAGTATTAGAAATTTTGAATATTATGGTTTTATGGTTAAATAAAGCCAAGGGCTCGTATACGAATTAACGTGGTCAAATTATATGACTGATAAGGGAGCTGGAAATAAATAATCGTCCAGTATTGGGCAGGATTTTTGTTCGTATTCAAGGCGTAGTAACCGGCGCATAGCAAGCTACGTAACGGTTACTACAACGCAGAAGACGGACAAAAAGACCAGCAATATTGGATGATTATTTGTTTCCATCTCCCCTAAGGTAGGTGTAGCACCTTTTTTGCGCAACCTGATAATGCTGGTGGGGTATGCTGCATTGAATAAATATTGGTACTGGACGAGCTATAGGACTTATCCTATTCGGTTTTCTTTGTAAAAGCGGAAGTTGGGCTGCCTTTATGCTATATTGTCTAATTCCACAAAAATAATATAGTATTATACTATGACTTCTTGCTTTAGTTTAGTGGTGAGTAGATAAATTTTGAATTGTTTCTTTCGCAACCTACTAACCCATCCATAATAAGGAGGGGGACTGAGCGCTTACGAAAAAACTCAACACTCAAATTTAAAAATTACGCCAGCTTTTCAATAT
>CAZLLL010000538.1:0-2597 GCA_964560255.1 uncultured Methylomonas sp. | reverse complement strand
GGTATATCCAATGTATTCATAGTACTGGATGACACGGCATCGGTATTATCACAGACCAGCATTCGTCTATTACGTTCTGGGTCTATTTCATCAAAAATAGGAAGTAGCCCAGATGCTTTCTGTTTGGATTGACAGGGCATGGAATTTATAGAGTATTTTTGCCACTCTTCAGGTTGATTTGAATCGGGCTTTACGAGCTCGAAGTTGCCGTTGAAAACAGCTTCGAAGATATCAATTTGACCTTTTCCTAAATTTTGCCCTGGAAGTTTTTTTGCCGATTTAGTTAGGCGCTTTTTGGCTTTTCTTACTCCATCAGCAGAACCCAACCAATTCGGATGCCTAGAAAAAATTTGTGCCAAAGCTGCAGAAACCTGTGGAGCGGCTTGAGATGTACCACTTTTACAACCATAATCACCAAAGTCACCAGTAAACGTAGGACTACACACAACGTTAGTATCCCAAAAAGACAAATCTAGATTAGTCAGCGATAAAATATCCTGCCCAGGAGCAGCTATGCTAATCCAGTCACCAAATTGGCTCAACTCCCATTTTGTCTCACCACTATTATCAGTAGCTCCAACGGCAATA
Source organism: uncultured Methylomonas sp. (assembly GCA_964560255.1). Lineage (GTDB taxonomy): Bacteria > Pseudomonadota > Gammaproteobacteria > Methylococcales > Methylomonadaceae > Methyloprofundus. The sequence continues at coordinate 2,009 of CAZLLL010000538.1, read as the reverse complement.
GCATTAGCACAAAGCGCGGGATAATTGCGACGGTTAATACCATCATTTCCAGCCGCAACCACAACAATAGAATTTTTTGAAGTAGCTACATCAACTGCCTTACATAAAGTGTCTTTAGCTTTTTGTTCAACACAAACATTTTCCCCTCTATCATCAAACAGCTCAATGCATGTTCGAATTTCCTTTTCATTTAGACCTTCAGGTACTCCGATACTGACATTGATGATTTTTGCATCTTGTTTTGCTGCCCAAGTAATTCCATCAGCCATATCTTTATAGAATACTGGCCTTTCTGGTGATACACGAACAGGTAGTATATAGCTATTTCTGGATACCCCAGCAATTCCAGCACTGTTATTAGTAGTGGCTGCCGCAATACCTGCGACATGTGTACCATGACTGTTAGAGTCATCCGTTGAAATAGTATTAGGAAAAAAAGTTCTACCAGAAAGTAATTTATCAAAAATTTCTGGGTGATCAAAATCAACCCCAGTATCTACAATTGCAATGGTTGGAGCTGCCCTCATTCCTTCCACATACCAAGCTTCACTTGCCCGAATCAAGTCGAGATAATTTTGGTCACCATCAAGATAAAAAGGATCATTGCTTATAGACATTGTATGCCCATTTCTAACATAGAGCTCAATGCTTTCAACCTCAATAAAACCCAGATTTTTAAATAAAATTGAGTAGCTATCCAACATGCCTTGAAATATTGATGAAGAATTTGCCTTAGGCTGGTCAAATAATTCAATTTGATAATTTGAACTATATAACCCCTGACCGACAACCTGTCCATTAACAGCTTCAGCAATCTTTTTGATTCGCTCTTCTGATGTACCCTCTGTGACTGTAATGATCAAATAATTATTTGCAATACTGGCACCTGTATCTGAACTAACCCAAAGGTGCTCTGGGTCTGGTTGCTTATACTGAATAGGAAACTCTGTAATACATATTTTTTCTGTTCCAGAATCCATTGTTCCCTTTTCTGTGAAGGCTGTTGCAATATAGGTAAAACAACGATCTGCTTGCGAAGTATCAACTAATAGTATGTCAGCATATTGAGCAAAAATATAGGGTACTTGATTTAAACCCAGTGATAGAGTGTCTCCTGTTTCTACTTGTGTTAAAATCACTTTAGTAACTAAATCAATATCTTTCCCGCCAATAGTCACTCTGACAGGCCACTCAGATGAACCAATCGGTACTTTATTTTCAGGAATAGTGAGGTTAACTGACAAATACAACTCATCAATTCCATACACTTTTACTTTAGTAACCTCATGTATTGTTTTTCCCGTTTCGACAACAGTCGCGGTTGTGGTAATTATATAATCACCTGGCTCAATACCGTTAACAACTTGTTCTGTCTCGGTATTGATAACCCCATTACTGTCTCCAAGAATAGTGTTGAGAACTGGTGATAAATTCAAACCAACTGTTGGTTCGACCGTTTGACTCAATTGAAGTGTAAAAGGTACTTGGCTTTCGGCACTCTGATTAGATTCATGGGCTCCTTTTCTACTAAATCTAAAATCAATATCCAGACTATCTTTGATACCGACACGCATTGTAATAACACGTGAAGGATCAATGACTCCACCAACCTCAGTACCCAATGGAATCACCTGCTCATAACTGACATTCCAACTCAACGACTCAGGCCCAAAATCGTATCGCCTATCATGATGAACAGTAAAAGTGTCACTGCTTTCTGTACTTGTATTGGATACCGTATCACTAAAGCGGACTTCGGCATCTATTACAGTAGTATAAGGACTATTGCTAATCGCATTGGCAGTCACTTGCCGTACCGGAAAATCACCATTAATCAGTGTCGCTTTAAAAATATATTCTGACACAGTGCGGGTAATACGCTTTTTCTGGATTAGTGAATATTTTGCCTGAATGCTCGGTTCTTTAGAAAATGCAGGAGTCAAGAAACCCAGACCAAGTCCAATTAATAAAATTAGACGGGGGATACTATAAGAAATACTCATATGAAC
>CAZLLL010000537.1:0-2599 GCA_964560255.1 uncultured Methylomonas sp. | reverse complement strand
AGAGAGTGAACACCCTACATTAAAACCCTCATTGAAAAGTGTATGAATATTTAAGCCGCATAACACAAGAGATTTGACACCCTAGGGTCAGGGGGAGGTTTTTATTAGAAAAAGGCTCCTCAACTTCCATTTTATAACAGGGGATCTGAACGGTTACCCGCTTTATGCGTCTGGAAAATTTAATAACGCGCCTGTTTTTTCTCAAAACATTATTCATTATAAGTATAGTGTGTATTCATAATTTGTATAAATACTATAACCATCTCTTTCAAAAAACCTTATACGACTGATTTATATTGCTATTATATTTTGGCATAAGGATTGCTTTTAGTGATTATGAAACACTTACAATAAAGGATAAAACAATGAACAGTTTAAAACGTATCTTCGTCAGTATTAAAAGCCAAATCGACCATGTAGCTGATGACTTTGAAAATCACGAAGCACTTGCGGGAGTTGCTATCGAAGATTTACAGGCAATTGCCTCAAAAACTCGCTTACACCTGCATCGTGTCAGTAAAATGTCAGAGCAATATCAACAACAATTATCAGAACAGCAAGCACAAGCGAAATTATGGTCTGAGCGTGCAATCAAAGTTAGACTAGACGATGAGCAAAAAGCCTTGCAGTGTGTTAAGCGCTTACGTCAAGTACAGCAACAAATTAAAATGCTAGAGCAACAATGTCAGGAAAGCAATGCCCAGGAAGAAAAGATACGCGTTGATCTGGAACTTATTCAGCAACAGTTACAATCGTTAAAAAACAAAAAAGAAATTCTCGCTGCAAGACAAAATCGCACGAATATGCAGGAAGTATTAGGTGATTATCACAGTGGCTCTCTGCACGAAGTACAAAATGTATTTCAACGCTGGGAAGGGGCCGTTGTTAGCTCTGAATTTTCCACACCAGAACCTGACTTGGAGGCTGATAACTTTGCCAAACCCTTTGAGCAGGAAGAAGATGAGCTAGCCCTAAAAATGATGTTAGATGAACTGACTGAACAAACTAGCCCAGCTGAAAATCATAACTAGGAGAGCATCATGTACGTAAATACTATTCAAGAGTTTAATGCTCATCCAGAAGCCCAGATAGACAATAGCCAGGCTGAAGAAAATCAAAAAAACAGGACGCTAACAGCAAAAATTACTACCTATTTACGCTGGATAGGCTGTATATTAATTATTCTATCTGCTATCAGTTTTATGCTCCAGGGGCATGATGAAATATTACCCGCCTATCGCTACTGGATTGGCTTGGGACTCACTTTATTATTGTGTAGTGGTGGTTTAGTCTGCGCCTATCTATTTCATGAAACTAAAGGTGCACGAATATTTTTTGGCTTAGGCGCGGCTTTTTTACCGGTGCAGGTATCGCAGGTCGCCGCAATGATCTATGCCTACTGGCATGGCAGCACTGCCTTACAACCTGAGTATACCTGGCTACAATTTATGCAAGTCAGCCCTACAGTGATTAGCATCGATTTTATGATCACTGGTTTATTATTATTTTTGGTAAGCTATGCCAGCTATTCCATACTTGCGCGTAAATACCTTAAAACACTTTTATGGGCTTCTATCATTGGCAATGGCGTATTGATACTTCCCGTTCGAGACGAGGTATTTGTCCCGCTAATCATCGCTGCATTGTTTATATTTATCAGGAAAACAGAATGTTTTTTACATAATGACACCAGTATGCGCTTACCCGAAGGCATGGCTGCCAGAGCATTAATCAGCTTACCGTTGTGGATTTTGGTTGGACGCAGTTTATTGCATCCCGCCTCTTTCTTATTAGCTATTGTTGTTTCTGCTATGCTTGTCACTTATTGCATCTATGATATTAAACGCTATACAAAATCTGCTTTTCTTATTTATATTGCGCAATGGGTGGGGACTTTTTCTGCTATAGCAGCATGGATAGCCGTCTTATTTGAATTTTCGGGAGCCAGACATTTTGAATTAAGTTGCTTACTGCCTATTGCTATTATACTCTTTGCCTTGTCTACTAAAGTGGCCTATCATGCTCGCCTTTACAGGTTTATTAGCACGCTCATCACCATCGGCTTAAGCTATGGTGCAATGTTAAATGAACAAGCCATGGCACCCACTTTTGCTATCGCTGCTGGTATTTTATTAACGCTAGCAGGTATCAAACATCGCGAAAAAATACCTTTTATGGGTGGTAATATTTGTGTCACAGGTGGTTTTTTATTTTACTGGGAATATGCAATCAACTTATATTCAAATGCACCGTGGATTAGCTCCATAGTATTGGGTTTATCGGTTATTTTATTAGCCTCTTATATAGAAAACAGAGAAAAACAGATTATGGCTAAATCACGTCATTATTTTGAAGAGTTGAAAAGCTGGCATTAAAAAATACTGCCGCGTACTCTACTACTTATTTGTACTACGACAATTGCTGGACGGGGTATTCACCCCGTCCATAACGTTTATCATGACTAACAGACTAAACATAAGTCCCACTTATAGAAAGAGATACTCACCTCACTCGTTATCTATAAATCCTGTATGACAAAACATACCTGTACACATCAATACTTAACGTTTGAAACGGGGTGAATACCCCGTCTCGCAAT
>CAZLLL010000536.1:0-2606 GCA_964560255.1 uncultured Methylomonas sp. | reverse complement strand
GAACTCGGTAGAATTCATGTGAATTCCTAGTGATTTTTGGCGAAGGTATTGTTATATTAAAAATACATTAATAATTAGAGTGTTATGGAAATCAGTATAAATAATAAAATATAATATTAGAAATCTGGCATTTTTGACTGAATGTAACACATTGATTTTAAATGATTCTATATAAGCCATTGAAACCTACTAAAATTAGTATAACCATTTGTTTTTAAATTAAAGATTAATCGAAAAATATAAAACCATACCCGCTCAATGTGAGCTGAACCTTGTTTTTTTATATCTATTTAAAGTTAAGATTGCTTGTAAAATAAAGTAAATCCAGTGGCCATTAAGGTTCATCATAAAGCATGCAAAACAAATATAAGGACTTAAAATTATATATACGTATTGTATTGCTTGTGATTTGCAGTACTTCAATTGTTAATGCTGTTGACTCAAGCACATTGAGTATCGGGAGTATAACGGCTGGAAACTGGTCTTTAAACAATGCTGTATTGAACATCAATCATATTAATCAAGCCTCTCCCCAGTTATCGCTGCTATCAGCAACACTGAAATTGCCCGCTCCTTTAGATAATATCACCTTACTCAATATTCGCTGTCAGCACTTTTTGTGGTATGAAAATTTTTTAGATTGTTCGCAAGGCAAAGTCAGTTTTAATTCAGCAAAATTTAATATACCTGCGGTTGATTTTTCATTTCAATTTAAAGATAATAAAAGTCACATTGACATTGGCCAGATACCGATATTTGGAGGAAAAATATCTATACAAGTACAGGAAATAGCTGAAAAATGGCAAATTCTTATTCAAGCAAAAGGCATTGACCTAGTCAAGTTGTATGCTTTGCTTGCTATAGATAATATCGCAATAACACGAGGACGGGCAAATGTGGAGATACAGATAAAAGGAGAGCAAAGTAAAGTGCAGGCGCTTGTCATTTCTGCATTGATAACTCATTTATCTGCACAAGACACACAAGAAAAGTTTGCCAGCGAAGAGGCTATTATACAACTGGAGTTTAGTGCAGACAGACAAAATAACGCCTGGCGATGGCATAGTACTAGTGCTCTACAAAATGGTGTATTGTACATAGACCCCGTGTATTTGAATATCAATCTGAAACATGCTTTGACATTTTCTGCTCAGGGAGTCTGGCTACCCTCTCAAAATAAAATACAACTTAATCAGTTTACATTAAAGCATCCTCAAGCTATGAGCTTGCAGGGAAATGCATCGCTCAATTATAAAGATGGACTTAATATTAAGCTAGCGAACGTACAAGTAGATATTCCACAATTAAAATCGGCTGCCCCTATCTATATTTTGCCTTTTCTGGAATTTAGCGCGCTTAGAGGAATTGAACTGGCGGGTAAAGTCAATGCCCAGCTGACTATAAAACAAAATAAATTAGCTAATGCAAGTATCGTTATAAAAAATCTGATTGTTGATGCTGTAGAACAATATTTTCACCTCAATCAGGCAAATGCTCAAATACACTGGGCAAAGCAGCGGCAAGAGGTTCAGCCTTCTTATATTAACTGGCAGTTCTTAAAGGTTCGTGCCATCCCCTTTCAAGCTGGACAGCTGGACTTTAGTAGTTTTGATAATCAAATTAAGTTATTAAAACAAACGAACCTGGCTGTATTAGGAGGCACTTTATCAATTAATAGCTTTAGTTTTTCCACAATTAAAAATGATACAGACGCATCAATAAATTTTGCTGGCTCAATAAATGAACTATCCTTAGAGCAATTATCTAAAGCATTAGACTGGACACCTCTTGCTGGTACGATGAGCGGAAATATTCCCGCAGTACGTTATCATGATAAGACCTTATCATTGGATGGTGAATTAAAAATGCAAATATTTGATGGTAAAGTAACCATTAAAAACCTGGCTTCATCGGGTTTGTTTACTGATTTTTCCCAGTTTTACACAGACATAGCCTTTGATCATTTAGATTTATCAGCCATTACACAAAAATTTAATACTGGAAATATAGAGGGCCGATTGTCAGGTACCGTGCAAAATTTGTATCTGGAAAATTGGCAACCCGTTTCATTTTATGCCTGGATAGGAACGCCCGAAGACGATGATTCGACACATACCATTAGCCAGAAAGCGGTAGAAAATATAGCCAGTATTGGTGGCGAGGATATTTCAGATATCTTGTCTCGTGGCTTTCTTGGCTTATTTAGTCATTTTGCTTATAGCAAATTAGGCATTGGCTGTTATTTATACCAAGGTGTTTGTCAATTAATGGGCGTAGAAGCCGTTGACAATGGTTTTTATCTACTGAAAGGGAACGGTCTGCCGAGAATAAATATCATTGCTCATAACCCAAGACTAGATTGGAATATACTACTAAATCGTTTAAAAAGAATTTCGGCTTCGGAAGAGGTCATTATTGAATAATAAGGGAGCTGGAAATAAATAATCGTCCAATATTGGGCAGGATTTTTGTTCGTATTCAAGGCGTAGTAACAGGCGCATAGCTGGCTACGTAACTGTTGCTACAACGCAGAAGACGGACAAAAAGACTAGCAATATTGGATGATTATTTGTTTCCATCTCCCTAAGGAGAACCATATGAATATA
>CAZLLL010000535.1:0-2628 GCA_964560255.1 uncultured Methylomonas sp. | reverse complement strand
TTGTCAACTTATTTTTGTTATTTGGTTGTCTGCCCTGAAATTTAAAGTAGATACAAATAATCGTTCAATATTGGACGATTATTTATTGTCTCGGGACGCTAGTCAAAACTATGCACTTTAGTGCAAGACTTTAGTTGATACACACTTTTTTGTACAATGTGATCATGAATGAACAAAGACACGGTAGCCATACCGTAAGTATTTTAATGGTACATATAGTTTGGGTGACTAAATATCGCTACCCTGTTTTGCAAAGTAATATTCAAAAACGTTGTAGAGAGTTAGTGCAAGAGTATTTAGAGCACCATAGAAATCCATCAAACAAGGATTTAGGAAGTATGATCCTTGAGTAGTAGTGGACTTTCAGTCCAAGAAATCTATGCACTTTTAGTGCATAGTGGTTGAATTCCAGCTCCCTAAGCGGCTAAAACCGCAGAGGGAAGGAGGACTTTTAGCTTTCGCTGAAAATCATCACTTTGCTAAACTCCATTTTCCTGATTTTCAGCGTTAGAGTTTTTGTTCCCAGCCCGATTTGATAATGGCTCAATCGAATAGTAATTGCTTTAAAGAGCGCTCGGTTAATTTAGGAACAAGTTGCAAATAGACAACACCCCACGCCGCATCAGTGAATCCTAAAACGGCTGTAATAAGCCCATAATCATAAAATAGCCCTGCTGGGATCAGCAGTATTGCGGCAATAAAACGTAGAAATGCTTCATAGACAACAATACTTGCATATTTTTGTAAATCACGACCACTAATAATCAAAGTTGCAGCCGTATAAAGTAAAAAACCACTGATGACCCAGCCCCAGACAGGCTGATTAATATTCATACCGAGTGAAAGATAAAAAGTAGGAAAGAGCAGTGTTACTGCAAGGCCAATATTCCAGTAGCCACTGTAAATAATAATATTTGAACGCATTTAATTGCTTCCTCTGTTATATAAAAAAAATACGGCTACCAACTTAAGACGGGACGATTAGGTAGGATCCATTTTATGCACCATTGGGATATCTTCAAGTTATGGTGCATAGAATGCACCATACGCATTCAAACCATAGAATGAAAAAAACAAGTTGTCCCGTCTTAAGTTGGTAGCCGAAAATGGATTGTATAAACAAGACCTAATGGGCATGAATAAAGCCCTTTGCTCACCCTACTTTATATTTCCAGAATAGTGGTACTCCTGATTTAGGAATGGGAATTGAATAAGTTGTGCAATTATGACGCAGTATTTTTGTTTGCCTTCAAGGCGCGGTAACAGGCGCATAGCTAGCGACGTAACTGTTTCCGCAACGCAGAAGGCGAACAAAAAGACAAGTCAGAATGCACACGTTATTTGATTCCCATTCCTTAATAACCCAAACGTGTATACTCATCATGCCACCACGCTTTCAGAGGGAGATCGGAACCACTAAGTACCGAAAAAAATTCTGAAATATCAAATGCGATTCTTTTAAATTCAACGGAGATATTATCTCCGTTACAATCAACAATTGCATATTCAGCAACTGGCGAAAGCGATGGAGCTGAAGGACTGTGAGATGGTATTCTGAATGCACACCCAACACTTCCCGGATTGATAATTAGCAGATCTTGATATTGTCTGAACATTTGCACATGTGTATGGCCACCTACAGCAATACTGATTGATTTATCAAAGTTAAACAAATGATTGAGTTGTTCATCCGGTGTATTTGAATATATCGAATCAGTTGATGAATGCGGCGACCCATGATAGCAGAGCATAGACTTCCCATTTGTCAGTTGAACCGTAGCAGAACGCACAAATTGCTCAAGAAATAGTATATCTTCAGATTGAAGCTTATCCAGACACCAATAGAGTGTGTCTGCCAACAAACTGCCCTTGATATCATAATCAGCCGCTTTTTCAGGTCTAAATAGCGCTTCTTCGTGATTCCCAAGGATGCATGGGCAATGCAAATCTTTGATCATTTGTAATACTTCACGAGGCGAAGGCCCCAGAGTGGCGACATCGCCAAGACAGATTATTGAATCAACCGAGCCTTGCTCTATATCAGAAAGAACCGCAGATAAGGCCATTGCATTGCCATGTATGTCAGAAATTAATGCTATTCTCATTCGTTTATCCTTATCTTTTGATATACATGTGAAGCACTATTCTAATACAAGTGTATTCACTCTTGAAGTAGAATCGTCTGATTTATTGCAGAATTGGGATTTTTACTTCTGCGCTGCTTGAGCAACTCACAATTGAGGTTCTTTAGAAACGTGCACGAAATAAGTTGAGCAACTGACTTGTCTTTTTGTCCGTCTTCGGTGTTGCACAAACAGTTACGTAGCTCGCTATGCGCCGTGTGTGCGCCTTGAATACGAACAAAAATCCTGCGTCAGTTGCTCAACTTATTTCGTGCCTATTCCTTAGAGGGTAAATACAACACCAAGTGGTACGCACTTAAGACGGAACATACGGCAGGAGTGAAGGAGTTTTAGCCATTTCCGAAATAGCAAAAGGTATTGTACTCCTGCATAGGAATGATACAAAACAACATGTTCATTAGCTGCCATCTACTAAGGAATGGGAATTAAATCTCACATTGAGCGGGTATGGTTTTATATTTTTCGATTAACTTTTAATTTTAAA
>CAZLLL010000534.1:0-2635 GCA_964560255.1 uncultured Methylomonas sp. | reverse complement strand
AAAGGGGATCTGAACGGTTACATTTATTTATTATGCTATTGGAATAATAGCGGACTAAAGTCTGCTCTACATAAAAACTAAAACTTAAAAGCGCCGATTGACTTCAACATATCTGCCGAATATTCCACTAAGCTATCTGTTTGTAATGACTGCATATCCAGTTGAATAGCCATCTCACTATGGCTTTTCTGGATCTCTTTCGCCTGTTTTTGCATCTTCTGAGATACCACGACCTGATTTTCTGAATGATTAGCAATTTGCTGCACCAACTCAACCAGTTCTCTTGATTTATCCTGTGTTTCCTGCATTTGCGCACCCGCATTTTCAGCCATCCGAGTTCCTTCTACTACTTGAGTAATCGCTTTATTCATCGCGCTAACGGTGTCTGCGGTATCCATCTGAATATTTCTAATTAAGGCACCAATTTCAGTCGTTGCTTCTGATGCACTTTCTGCAAGCCGTTGAATTTCGGTTGCAACAACCGCAAACCCTCGGCCTGCTTCACCGGCAGATGCCGCTTGCATACTTGCATTTAATGCCAGTACATGTGTTTTATCCGCAATACCATTAATAATACCCGTTACCCCTGCAATTTCTTGAGAACGTTCACCTAAACGTTTAATCCGTTTTTCCGTTTCACTAATATTAGTGCGAATACTATTAATACCTTTAACAGTAGACTGGACAGCCTGTTGTGCTTTATCTGTTGTATCAATGGTTTCATCGGCCGCAATATTACATTGTTTGGCGATTTCAGCAATCTGATTCAGTTCGCGTGCAGCCTCAGCTAATTCATATACGGTATTACTCATTACCTCAGCTTCTTCAGTCGATGCGGCTAAAACAGTATCCGACTGTTGCTTTACTATCTTTGCTGTTGATTCTACCTCGCCCGCCGTTTGTCTTATTTTGCCCAGTGTCGCTATTGTCTGTTCCATCACCATATTTAAACTATCGGCTAAAGGGCCAGATACATCCTCTGTAACCACCATTCTAGCCGTTAAATCTCCCTGACCAAGTTGCGCCGAAACTTGTAACATATCAATGACCGAATTGTTTATAGATTCATTTTCTGTCGTAATTTGTTGCATGGTTTTTTCGCGTTCATCTAGTAATTCATCAAATGCTGTCGCAAGTTCTCCGACTTCATCATCAGCTGTGGATCTAACTCGGATGTCACTTTCGCCGTCTTTAAATCTTTCCATAATATTTCTCAAGTAGAGAATTGGAGTGACAATACTATTGACAAAAAATAAACTGAGTAATGCACTCAAAATTAGCAATGCCCCCCCTATCAAGATAGCCATTTTAATAATATCGTTGGCCAATACGGTAATAGGCGCAAATGCCTCTTCTTTATCAATTTCTGCCAAAATGGCCCAGTTAAGACCTGCAACAGTTAATGGGGCATAGGCAGATAACACCGGAATATTACGATAATCAGGAAAAACTTTAAAACCCGTTTGGCCTGCTAGAGCGGCCTCAGACCCCTCTGATTTAACGGGCATAATGCCTATTGTGGTACCTTTTTTAGCAATATTGCCAACGACTTCTTCGGGTAACCCAGCTTTTCTAATAAGATCTATAAATGCCTTTTTATCCTCGACTAAAAAGCGGCTATCATTTCTCATTGTGAAGTCTTCAGCGACCAGATAGGTTTCGCCTGATTCACCCAGCCCATAATTTTTCCAGTTTTTGTTAAAGGTCATGACTTTATTGATATTATCCAGTGGCATTTGAATAATAAAGACTCCTTTTAATTGACCGTCAACGAATAAAGGAGAAGAAACAAAGGAGGCGAAGTCGTTATAACTAGGATAATAAGGTTTCATATCACTGGTGTAGGCTTTGCCTTGCATCTCCTTAGGTAATGCATTAATAAAGGCATCGCCTAAGCCCGATGCAGCATAGGGACCATTGAGTAATGATGTCGCGTAATCCAGTTCTTTAAACACTGAGTAGATAATATATCCAGTTTTTGCATCGACCAGAAACATATCATAAAAGCCCCATTTATTTAGATAATCTCTAAATCGAGGGTGGTATTTGGCATGAACTTTTGCATAATCTGCATTTATGCCATTCAACTTTGATAATTTATCCTTTTCGCCCGTGGGATTAGGGTTTTCTGCAATATAATAATTTTGTAAGGCTAAGGTATTATCACTCAGCCTAGCTAAAATTTCCTTAACGGGGAGAGGCTCAACATTAACATTGCGATCAATAAAGCGTTTGGAAAATTCCTTTGTATAATAATTGCTGACTGATTGCCGAGATTTTTTCTTATTCTCAGGAGCTTGTTGCTGAAAACGCCCAAAGGCATCATTAAATTCAAGTAGCGCCTTGGAAAATATGCCATCCAGATTCGCTGACTCGACTACTTCATTACCAATATCGTTAATATATTTGCTAATCTGGTCTTTCTGAAAATCTCGCTGTAAAGTCAAGCGATCCTGTAGTTCTAACTGAAGTGACTGCTCAGCCAACTTACTTGCCACTGTTACAATACCTATGGTGGTAAATAATATTGCCGCGAGTGATATGGCGGTAGAACCTAAAAGCATTTTAGGCTTCATTTTCATAATGTGTTCTCCTAAGCTAAATCTTATAAAGTTTTAATAGTGACTAATGTAAC
>CAZLLL010000533.1:0-2662 GCA_964560255.1 uncultured Methylomonas sp. | reverse complement strand
GCACGAACCCCAACAAAATACCATAGCCAAAGTATTGGGGTTCGTGCCTCACCCACAACCTACACAGTTCATTTTTACAATAAAATCCGTAGGATTATTATAAAACCTGTAACTTGGCATAAGACAACATGAGCCATTTCATCCCTGCTGTTGCAAAATTAATCTGCACACGTTCTTGAGTACCGTCCCCATCCACTTGTAGCACCACCCCTTCGCCAAATTTTTCGTGACTGACACGCTGCCCTAATTGATAACGTCCACTGGTTCCTAAGGTTGAATATTTAGCTGATTGAGGTATAGCAACAGGTTTACTGACTTGCGCACGCAGGCGAATTTCCTGTAATTGCTCGGCAGGAATTTCTCTTATAAATCGTGAGCGCCGAGGATAGTTTTGTTTACCGTACAAACGCCTGGATTCGGCATGGCTTAAATACAACAATGTCATGGCACGAGTCATGCCGACATAACATAGCCGCCGCTCTTCCTCCATGCGTGGAACATCATCAAGCGATTGCTGAGAAGGAAATAAGCCTTCCTCCAGTCCCACCATAAAGACCAGAGGAAATTCCAGGCCTTTTGCGGAATGCAAAGTCATTAGCTGTACACAATCGTCAAAATCATCCCCTTGCGCATCCCCCGATTCTAAGGCCGCATGTGCTAAAAACAAGTCTAATGCACTTTGGCTTTCTTCATTTTCTTCGTCATAATCAAATAACTTCGCTGCATTGACAAGTTCTTCCAGGTTTTCAACACGCGCTTCGCCCTTGTCTCCTTTTTCTTTTTTATAAAACTCAATCAAACCACTCTTCTCTATAGCATTTTTTACCTGATCATAAAGTTCGAGACCGCCAGATTGTTCTGCTAAATCATTAATTATCTGGATAAACCCTTTAAGTGCATTTTCGGCACGTGGTGTGAAGTGCCTTGCTTTTAACAATTCGATCATTGCTTGCCATAAAGTGATTTGCTGCTCTTTTGCTACATGACGTATATCATTCAGTGTTCTTGCACCTACACCGCGTGTCGGCATATTAATAATACGTTCAAAAGCAGAGTCATTGCCTTTATGCGCCATTAAAAACAAGTATGCAAGCGCATTCTTTATTTCCATACGATCAAAGAATCGTAACCCACCATAAACGCGGTAAGGCGTACCTGTTGCCATTAATTTTTCTTCAAATTGTCGTGATTGTGCATTTGACCGATATAAGATAGCAACATCAGCGCGCAAATTACCTTCGGCAACCCATTTTCGTATACGCTCAACAACAAAATAGGCTTCATCTTGCTCGTTAAAAGCAGAGTATAAAGAAATGAGCTCACCATCGCCGTCATCAGTTCTCAATTCTTTACCCATACGACCTTCATTACAGGCAATCAATGCATTCGAGGCTTTTAAGATATTACCAGTAGAACGATAGTTTTGTTCCAATCGTATCAGCTGATGATTCGGATAATGCTTTTGAAAATTGAACATATTTTCAATTTTTGCCCCGCGCCAGCCATAAATAGATTGATCATCATCACCGACAACAAACAGATTATCCTGTCCTTCTGTTAATAAACGTAACCAGGCATACTGAATGGTATTAGTATCCTGAAATTCATCGACATGTACTTGTTTAAAGCGCGACCGATAGAATTCCAGTAACTCGGCATTATCGCGTAAGGTTTCATGTGCTTTTAAAAGCAATTCTGCAAAATCAACCAGCCCCGAACGTTTGCACAGATCTTCATACGCACGATATATTTCTATCTGTTTTTGTAGATAAATATCCTGACTTTGTGGAATATCTTTTGCCCGAATACCTTCATCTTTCTGAGCATTGATAAACCAGACAAGCTGCTTGGGCGGCCAACGATTATCATCAATATTCATTACTTTCATCAAACGCTTTATTAAACGCAATTGATCATCTGAATCTATCACCTGAAAAGTATCTGGTAATTTCGCTTCCTTGCTATGCTGCCTTAATAAACGATGTGCTAAACCATGAAATGTCCCTATCCACATCGAACGGGCAGAAATTTTGAGTAAATCTTCAACACGTCCCCGCATCTCCTTTGCAGCTTTATTGGTAAAGGTTACTGCCAGTATGTTATGCGGAGAAATGTGCTCTATTTTGATTAACCAGGCAATACGATGTACTAAAACCCGCGTTTTACCACTTCCCGCACCGGCTAAAACCAGCATAGACTGAGCTGGCGCAGACACAGCCTGGCGTTGTGCATCGTTTAAAGAATCAATAATTGCCGTGACATCCATTACTTAACCTATTTGACGATCTTGATGAAATTATTCAGTCCGTACTTCTTTAGCTTTACACCAGCAAACTCGGTACATTTGATAAAATTGACTAAAGCACACCTTACGGGAGTCTTTTGCACTACCTGAATAATAACTCTTGAAGACATAAAAATAAAATGGATATTATACCTGAACAGAGAAATCATCTATCAACCGTATCGCGGCAGCTTTCATATTCACCTCAACAAAATCAAAAAATCAAGGGTCAGCCAGCTTGATTGAATAGCAGTAGTGGCTTCATTCTGAGATCAGCAAATTAATTTCAAGAACAACAAACTGACTACGCACAGTGAAGATACTCCGTTATGGAATGGGAATTGAATAAGTTGTGCAATTATGACGCAGTATTTTTGT
>CAZLLL010000532.1:0-2675 GCA_964560255.1 uncultured Methylomonas sp. | reverse complement strand
TGTTAATGAGCGGAAAATCATTGAGCCGCATTGCCGCCGCCATGATCAACATCCCTCCACTGTCTGGTCGCTTGAGCAGACTAAAGGGGTGGAACGGCTGCCAACTGATAGACGACAGTTATAACGCTAATCCCAGTTCATTGCTGGTAGCATTAGCCTACCTGGAGCACTGTGCAGGCAATAAATGCTTAATATTGGGCAATATGGCTGAACTAGGCAAGGATGCGGTAAGCTTACATAAGCAAGCAGGTCAGCAAGCAAAGCGTATGGGCATTAACAAACTGTTAAGTTACGGAGATATTTCTCGACATAGCCTGCCTCCATTTGCAGATAAAGGACAACATTTTACCGACATGAATCTATTAACTTACATTGAACGGGTCTATTTTCTGTTTTTTTATATTAAAAATACATTAATAATTAGAGTGTTATGGAAATCAGTATAAATAATAAAATATAATATTAGAAATCTGGTATTTTTTACTGCATGTAACACATTGATTTTAAATGACTCTGTATAAGTCATTGAAACCTATTGAAATTAGTATAACCATTTGTTTTTAAATTAAAGATTAATCGAAAAATATAAAACCATACCCGCTCAATGTGAGTATTAATTGATTATCTTAAAAATACTGTTCAACCGACAGATACTCTCTTAATTAAAGGTTCTCGTAGTATGAAAATGGAGCGGATAATTAAAGTGTTTATGACCTGAACGCAGGTTTTATTTGCTAAATAAGTAACTAAGGAATGGGGATTGAATAAGTTGTGCAATTATGGCGCAGTATTTTTGTTTGCCTTCAAGGCGTGGTAACAGGCGCATAGATGGCTACGTAACTGTTTCAGCAACGCAGAAGGCGAGTAAAAAGACAAGTCAGAATGCACAACTTATTTGATTCCCATTCCTAACTAACTCAACCCTATTAACTCATGATAAAAACAACGATTTCCACCGTATTACTCAGCCTGTTGCTATTGTTTCCACTCTCCGCATTCAGCGCCGAGAGCAGTATTGCTCCTCTGGATCTGACTAGCCATATTTCCGGCTACCTAGCTTTACTGATTTTTTTTATCGCCTACACGCTAGTTGTGCTGGAAGAAAAATTACATTTACAAAAATCCAAGCCGGTGCTGGTGGCTGCCGGGATTATCTGGGCAATCATTGCTTACACTTATAAAACTTATGGTTTAGAAGGGGTACCCAAACAGGCTTTAGAGCATAAATTTCTTGAGTATTGTGAATTATTCTTTTTTCTGCTGGTTGCTATGACCTATATCAGTGCCATGGTAGAGCGCAACATATTCCAGGTGCTGCATCAAAAACTGGTATCTAAAAATTTTAGCTATCGGCAACTTTTCTGGATTACGGGATTTGCGGCATTTTTTATATCGCCTATTGCTGATAACCTGACCACTGCCTTGATTCTGGCAACGGTGGTGTTAACGGTAGGCGCATCCAAGCCTGAATTTGTTGCTATTGCCTGTGTTAATATTGTTGTCGCAGCCAATGCCGGAGGTGCTTTTAGCCCCTTTGGTGACATCACGACCTTAATGGTATGGCAAAAAGGCATCCTGGGCTTTGCGACTTTTTTTAAACTCTTTATTCCGGCACTAATTAATTTTGTGATACCTGCCGCCATTATGCATTTTTTCTTGCCCAAGGATCGCCCGGAGGCATTGCCTGAAGAATCGTATGAACAAATTAGTCAAGGTGGGATAGTCATAGTTCTGCTATTTCTGGCCACCATTGCCACCTCTATTTTCTTTCACCAATATTTACATCTGCCACCTGCGATAGGGATGCTAATGGGATTGGGTTATTTAAAAATATTTGGCTATTATCTACGCATGAAGTTTAGGAAAGTAGAGTCTTCTTTTGATATTATCCCAGGTTCAGAAGGGAGTGGTAGTGCTTTCGACGTATTCAGTCACATTGCAAAATCAGAATGGGACACCTTGTTTTTCTTCTACGGTATTATCATGATCGTTGGCGGTCTAGGATTTATGGGGTATTTATCACTGGTTTCCGAGTTTATGTATGTAGGTCTGGGCCCAACTTCAGCCAATATTCTGGTTGGCATTTTGTCGGCTATCGTTGATAATATCCCTGTCATGTTTGCGGTATTGTCGATGTACCCTGATATGTCAGAAGCTCAATGGTTACTGGTAACACTGACAGCGGGTACAGGCGGTAGCTTATTATCGATAGGCTCGGCGGCAGGCGTAGCATTGATGGGTCAAGCAAGAGGTTTTTATACTTTTTCCAGCCATTTAAAATGGATGCCAGCTATCGCGCTGGGTTATTTCGCCAGCATCTATGCTCATTTGATCATCAATGGCTGACCAATCTAAAGCAACAAACTAGTACAGCACCCCCCTTATATTTATAATACAAAAAACATCAGAACTCATTGTTTTTAATTAGTTAGTATTATTTTTATTGTTTACTTCGGGGTTGCTGTACTCGTGTGTCATAAGACGGGAATGATTCAATCCTCGCACTTGAATACATAGCAAAATTTTATTTAGGGAGCAAGTATCGATAAAAACGTGTGCTTACGTTTAAGTCGCTTGCTCCCTAGGAATGGGAATTGAATAAGTTGTGCAATTTGACGCAATATTTTTGTTTGCCTTCAAGGCGCGGTAACAGGCGCATAGCTAGCTACGTAACT
>CAZLLL010000531.1:0-2679 GCA_964560255.1 uncultured Methylomonas sp. | reverse complement strand
GAACAAAAAGACAAGTCAGAATGCACACGTTATTTGATTCCCATTCCTATGCACCTTAGAGGAGCACTAGGCACTTCAATACACCTGCGCTTTATTATCTCTCCCAATACAAATCACTCACATTGAGCGGGTATAGTTTTATATTTTTCGATTAATATTGAATTTAAAAACAAATGGTTATACTAGTTTCAGTAGATTTCAACGACTTATATAGAATCATTTAAAATCAATGTATTACATGCAGTCAAAAATACCATATTTCTAATATTATATTTTATTATTTATACTTATTTCCATAACACTCTAATTATTAATGTATTTTTAATATAAAAAACAGAAAATAGCCCCGCTCAATGTAAGAAATCAGCAACATTGTATGAACAACTCTAGCCTTTACTTAGAAATTAATTTATTACTTATGAAGTCTAATGATTTATAATTGATGTGGATAGGCAATAAACCGCCCCGACCATGCCTTTAACAATTCATCAAAAAAGATGAGTTCCTCCCCCCCCGAATTGCATAATAGAAACCGCCCTTCAATTTCCAGTCACAAGCAGAAACGGGTAGTTTAGGGATCAGATTCTGCCACTTAGCAAGGCACCGAGTTTTCAATATCTAATTTCCGTACAATCCTTTTCCAGCGGCTACCCTTAAGAATGTAGAAAAATACAGGTCTACCTGACTACGTTCTGAAATGAAAGTTGCTAGACCAGGCTCGCGGTAAAGAAATTGTGAGTCACTAACTCCGCTTTACACTTGCTTTATTAAAAATATTGTATGCTGGAAAAAAATATGAAAAATATAAAAATTAAAAATTTTCTCTTCTTGTTTGGAACAATGCTAACCTTGTCGTTATTTCAGATAAAAACCTTACATGCAGAAAATAGAATAAATAATCATTTAGTTGAGGCTAAAGTTTTTGGCGGAGGAAGATCTCAAGCACTCGCCTGGCCGTGGATGGCCGCTTTATTACGTACCAATATTTCGGGTTCAACCTATAACAAGCAATTTTGTGGTGGTACTTTAATTGCCCCGCAATGGGTATTGACTGCAGCCCACTGTACGTATGATATCTCGGGTCACGAACGTTCTGATTTGGAAGTTTTATTAGGCGAAAATGATCTACTTGGCACAGCGGGTGAGATTGTTACTATTGATCGAATTATTCGTCACCCTGATTATATGCGTAACCCGCTTAATGCTGATATTACATATTGCAAGCCGCTCTTCTCTTGAGCCTGTTTCATTAGCTGATACTTTTGATTTACAGAGTAAAATAGGGGAACCCGCATTAGCAATGGGGTGGGGAATTAATGGATATTCAATTTTGTCGGAAACTCCAGTTTTCCCTTCGTTTTTACAAGAAGTGATAATAACCTTAGAAAGTGACACTCGATGCCCTTTGTCTGAAGCTGATAATGTCATTTGTTTGAACGTCGTAGAAGAAAAAAATACCTGTGGTGGTGACAGCGGTGGTCCATTACTCATATTCAATACTGACAGTCAACAGTGGCAACAGATTGGCATTACATCAGGCGGCCCTGACTGCGACACCAATAGTTACGCTTCATACACCCAGGTAAACAAATACCTCCCCTTTATCAACGCAACAATCAATGCAGAAGAATTTTTAACAAAATGTGCTGCAAAATATTCTACTTTTGTAGGGCAAATAGAAAGCAATACATTTATCTGTGATAGTTCATTTTTATGCTTGAATACAACTGGCGGGAATTGGAATATAAGACAGCTATCAATACCGCTACATAACCCTGATCAGCAATTAGAATATGATATGAATGGTCAGTGGCAAAAAATATCCTACAAAGATTTAGGGTATTGTGAATAACCCGTCAAAAAATCTATAAATTCTATTCAATTGCCCAGCTGCACTTATTTTATTTGCAGCAGGATAACGCGTTAACCTGATTAAATCAAAGCATTAATCAAGAGGATAGTCAGATGATAGACCCGGACATTGCCATTAATATATCTATAGTACTAATGACACTTGAGCGTTTAGCCATAGTTGTCTGTATTGCCTTTATTTGGACACGCTTACCTTTTTTTAAAGCATTTAAGCCCAATCATTCTGCTTTTTTTGACAAAAAATTAACCTTAAAGCTTATCCTCTTTTTCTCTCTCTTTGGCATCATCGGAACGCTGGCTGGCATTGTTATAGATATAGAAAATATATCCTATGAGCCCTTTACTCATCGGGTTTATGATCAACTGAATTCAGATGATTTTTGGCAAGCAATTATATTTACTAAAGATGAAGCGATTATTAATTTTCGCGTGATGATTTTAGCCGTCGCAGGTTTATTAGGCGGCCCTATTATCGGTCTAGGTTCTGGAATTATTGTTGGTATACAACGATGGAGTTTAGGTGGATTTTCTGATTTGATTAATTGTAGCAGCAGTATTTCTGTCGGTCTCCTTTCGGGTCTACTGTCTTATTGGCTAACAACCCAACAGAGGCAGTCTCCTTATGTGGTTATGCTCGTGTGTTTTTTAATGGAGTTTTTAAGACGATTCTGTTTAGTTTACTGGAGTGTTGGAGATCAAGGAGAATTATTGATGAAATATATTGCTTTACCTATGATTATTGGTAATACCCTGGGTGGCTATATTTTTATGAAAGTGATTGAAATGGTTAATGCAGAAAGGCAGACC
>CAZLLL010000530.1:0-2681 GCA_964560255.1 uncultured Methylomonas sp. | reverse complement strand
TCGGTGGGCAGAAAAGATTGCCCACCCTACAAATGATGGCTTGTCCCGTCTTAAGTTGGTAGCCAAAAATGTAGATTGCTCTGGGATCACTCGAAAAATATTGGAAAACACGGTACGCCGCCACCCATCTTACAATAAACCATGCTCGGCAAACGAATATGGCACACCATCACCAATAATAAAGTGATCCAGTACACGTATATCCAGTAAGCTCAATGCCTCTTTTAACCTATCGGTAATTAATTTATCAGCCTGACTCGGTTCGACAATACCGGAAGGGTGATTATGCGCAAAGATGACAGCGGCCGCATTATGCTCTAACGCCTTTTTTACGACTTCTCTGGGGTAGATACTGGCGGCATCAATTGTGCCTCTAAATAACTCTTCAAATTCAAGGATATGATGTTGATTATCAAGAAATAGGCAGGCAAAAACTTCATACGGGTAACTTCTCAACTGATGACTTAAATAGGCGCGTGTTGCTTCAGGGCTGCTTAATACATCCCCTCGATTCAACTCTTCAAAGGTATGTCGTCGTGCCATTTCTAATACCGCTTGAAGCTGTGCATATTTGGCATTACCCAAACCTTTTGCCTGAGTAAAAGTCGCACAGTCTGCTTGCATAAGAGCGCGCAAAGACCTAAATTCTGTTAACAAATCCTGTGCCATATCGACAGCGGTTTTGCCTCGAATGCCGGTGCGTAAAAAAATAGCCAGTAACTCCGCATCCGTTAAGATGCTTGCACCGTGCATCAGCAACTTCTCTCTTGGTCGTTCGTCTGCAGGCCAATCTGTAATACGCATACTTTTTCACTCTGAATTGTTAGAATATATCGGTTTGTAAAATATAAATAGTCTACAAAAACTATAGAACAAAAGCTTAAGTCTTGCCATAATAAGAGGTTTAATTAATTGAGTATGAACATTGAAACATATACTTTTAGGTATTAGCGGTGGGATTGCTGCCTATAAATCTGCCGAATTACTCAGGTTATTTGTTAAACATGATTATGATATCAGAGTGGTTATGACCCAGGCGGCAACTCAGTTTATAACACCTCTGACGTTTCAGGCATTATCAGGGCACCCGGTACATACTCGGTTACTGGATGAAGATCAGGAAAATGCGATGGGTCATATAAATCTGGCTCGCTGGGCGGATGTGTTTATTATTGCCCCGGCAAGTGCAAATTGCATTGCCAGGCTCAGCCATGGGCTTGCAAATGATTTATTAAGTACCCTTTATCTTGCCGTCGAATGTCCGGTCTATATTGCGCCCGCAATGAACCAGGCCATGTGGCATAAAACAGTTACGCAAGAAAATATCCAGCGTTTAATACAACATGGGGTACGCTTGATTGGTCCCGAAGCAGGAAGCCAGGCGTGTGGTGATATTGGTTTAGGCCGCATGGCTGAGCCACAAGCGATTTTTCTTTTTTTTAACACGCTTAAGACAGCTAAGTCATTGCAGGGAAAAAAAATACTGATTACAGCCGGCCCAACACAAGAGTCTTTAGACCCTGTGCGCTATATCACCAACAGAAGCTCAGGTAAAATGGGCTATGCGATAGCAGAACAGGCACAGCAGCTAGGTGCTGAAGTCACCTTAATTAGTGGGCCAGTACAATTACCTGCAGTAAATGGTATTAAAACATTTCTAGTTGAAAGCGCTGCCGATATGTATGCTGCAGTTATGCGTGAAGTAGTAGGACAGGATATAATGATCGCTGCAGCGGCAGTCGCTGACTACACACCAGAAGAAGTACAGCCTGAAAAAATCAAAAAGCAAGGTGAGCATATTCAGCTAAACTTACGAAGAACAACAGATATTGTTGCCAGTGTTGCCAGCTTACACAATAAACCTTACGTCGTTGGATTTGCTGCTGAAACACAAGATCTGGAATATTATGCTCAGGATAAATTACATCATAAAAAGCTGGATATGATTGCTGCAAACTGGGTGGGGC
Organism: uncultured Methylomonas sp.; assembly: GCA_964560255.1. Taxonomy (GTDB): domain Bacteria; phylum Pseudomonadota; class Gammaproteobacteria; order Methylococcales; family Methylomonadaceae; genus Methyloprofundus. The sequence goes on along the minus strand of CAZLLL010000530.1, from coordinate 714 downwards.
AGGCAGAAGGAGGCTTTAATTCTGAGCTTAATGCACTACACGTATACTGGAAAAATGGTGAAAGAGTTTTGCAAATGACAGATAAAAGACAGCTGGCTAAACAGTTATTGACATTAATCAACGAGAGGTTAAATGCCTAAAATACAATTAAAAATATTGGACTCACGCCTTGGCAACGAAATTCCACTACCACACTATGCGACTGATGGCTCTGCGGGCATAGATTTAAGAGCCTGTCTAGAATCTGACATTATTTTACAGCCTGGAGAAACAACGCTGATTCCAACGGGTATTGCAATTCATATCCATGATCCTCAACTCGCCGCTGTCTTGTTACCTCGGTCTGGTTTAGGGCACAAACATGGTATTGTACTGGGTAATTTAGTGGGTCTGATTGATTCTGACTATCAAGGGCAGATTTTCGTTTCCTGCTGGAATCGGGGGCAGCAAGCCTTTACAATTAGTATTGCTGAGCGCATTGCACAAATGGTTTTTATACCTGTGGTGCAAGCTGAGTTTGAACTGGTATCAGAATTCACGGCAACAAAACGAGGAGGCGGTGGCTTTGGTCATACAGGCAGCCACTAAATTATAGTTCACGTAGTCTGCGAACTATACGTAATCGTTCAGTCCCCCTCCTTATCAAGGGAGATGGAAACAAATAATCATCCAATAATTGCTAGTCTTTTTGTCCGTCTTCTGCGTTGTAGCAAC
>CAZLLL010000529.1:0-2686 GCA_964560255.1 uncultured Methylomonas sp. | reverse complement strand
GCAATATTGGATGATTATTTGTTTCCATCTCCCTAAGGTTAGGGGGAGGTTTTATTAGAAAAGCTTTGCTCAATTCATATTTTCCAGAGGGAGAGGTGAACAGTTACTATTGAAATAGTGTAAACTCCTTTGGGTTGAAAATAAAAGGTACCTATATCTTGCACATAAATAAATTTCCCTATTCTGGGCAAGACTATTACCCCCTCTTCCTTGTATTATAAATTTTTGACCTCATTTATTTATATATCCTCTAATGACGAACTATAAGTAATTTAAGCAAAACTAGTTTAAAAACCTGATAAAATCTCTCTCTATTTCAATAATAATTCCTTGCAAAAAAACTAAGCCATGCGTCATCCAAAACAGGCAAAACAATTAGTTGATCGTTTCGGTAGAACCGTGGATTATATACGTATATCCATTACAGATCGCTGCGATTTTCGTTGCGTGTATTGCATGTCAGAAGAAATGACTTTTTTGCCACGCAAACAAATTCTAAGCCTGGAAGAAATTTACCTGCTGGCAAAATGCTTTACAGAACTTGGTGTTGATAAAATCAGAATTACCGGGGGAGAACCCCTAATACGTCGCAATGCTATTGAATTGCTGCAAAAAATTGGTGATCTACCACTGCTAGATGAGTTAGTCATGACCACTAATGGCTCGCAACTCGCCAGTACCGCTCAGCAACTTAAACAGGCCCATGTTAAGCGCTTAAATATTAGCCTAGATACGCTACAGCCGAAAAAATTTAAAGAATTAACTCGTACAGGTGATCTGAATATTGTATTAAAAGGTATACAAGCAGCCATCAATACAGGCTTTCAACGTATCAAAATCAATGCTGTGATATTAAAAAATCGCAATGATAACGAAGTAGTCGATTTAGTGAATTTCGCACTGGATTCAGCTATTGATATTAGCTTTATTGAAGAAATGCCCTTAGGTGTGATCAGTTCTCACGATCGTGCTGAATCCTATTACTCCAGCGACCAGATTAAAGCCGATTTAGACAAGCACTTTAATCTGCAAAAAATTTCTGATGTCACAGCAGGACCGTCTGATTATTATCGCATTCAAGGTTCGCAAAGCAAAGTAGGCTTTATCTCTCCACACAGTCATAATTTTTGCAGCACCTGCAATAGAGTCAGATTAACCGCTGAAGGTCGTTTATTACTCTGTCTGGGTAATGAACATTCTATTGATTTAAAAGCCATAGTTCGTAGCCACTCCAATGATACTGACTTTATCAAACAGACAATCATTGATGCCATGCAACTAAAACCAGAGAAACATGAGTTTAACTTAGCTGAGCAACCCATGATTATGCGTTATATGAACACTACCGGAGGATAAATGAAACTCTTTTTTTTAAGCGTATTCGCGTTTCTATTACAAGCCTGCAGCACTTCCAGTGAAACACATATAACTCAGGGAGAACTACTTAATCTACTACAGGAAGAACAGGCACAACCCATTATTATTGATGTGCGTACTAGCGCAGAATACAATGCAGGACACATTCCCCAGGCGCAGCATATTTCATTCTGGCAATCATTTACAACTAATGCCCTGGACAACAAGGGAAAACAAGAAGACATTTTATTGTATTGCGAGCATGGACCACGTGCAGGCATTGCCAAATTTGCATACTTTATGGCGGGATTTGAAAATATACGTTATGTAGAAGGCCATATGACCGCCTGGCGCAAAGCTGGATTACCTATGGAACAATAGAAATAGATGAAACGCTTTTTGTTTTTGATTCTAGCACTTTGGCAACAGCGATTTAAACTGTATTTTTTTGCTGCAATTATTGGCGCACTAACTGGTGTTTTAATCTTTTATCCAATTAATGATTTTATTTTCTACTTTGAAATAACAGGCGATGATTTACAAAGAAATGTCAGTACTGCACTGCAATATTCTTTTAATCAACTGATGTTATCCATCACAGGCAAGACACCGAATAAAACAATGTTTCTTGCACAAATAGGTGCATTTTTTGGGCTTATCATTGCATTTATTTATGAGATGTTGCACTGGCGACTGCAACGAATTAACCGTCTCAGTAGCGAAATATCTATAGATATACATAGTTTGATTCGGCAAGGCGAAGGCTCTTTACTGGAGTTTAAATCCTCTTTTCGCTGGGATTTAGAACAAGAAAGAGTTAACCGCGCTCTGGAAACTGTCGTCTTAAAAACACTGAGTGGCTATTTAAATAGTTCCCTGGGTGGCACGCTATTAATTGGCGTAGCAGATAATGGTAAAATCATTGGCCTGGAAAAAGACTATCACTCCTTAAAACGCCCTGATCAGGATGGCTACGAACAAGCTATTATCACAGCAATTTCTGTTAATTTAGGCGCGGATTTATGTCAATACATTAAAGTTCTGTTTCATGTCATTAATGGTAAACATGTCTGCCGACTGATTATTTTAGCATCCCCTCGACCTGTTTTTTTAAATCAGGGGAAGACCCCAAAATTTTATTTACGTACTGGAGGGGGAACACGGGATTTGAATATACAGGAAGCCGTTGAGTTTATTGCTCAGCGCTGGAATCGTTAGTGACTTAAGTGTAGGTTGTGAGTAAGGAATGGGCACGAAATAAGTTGAGCAACTGGCGCAGTATTTTTGTTCGTATTCAAGGCGTAGTAACAGGCGCATAGCTGGCTACGTA
>CAZLLL010000528.1:0-2703 GCA_964560255.1 uncultured Methylomonas sp. | reverse complement strand
AATAATTGATATAGTCTTCACCCATGAATAAACAGCTTATATTTCTTAAAAACCCAAACCTGATTATTGTACTCTGTACAAATCTATTGCTGACTGCCTGTACCGGTGGATCTCTCGCTGTGGTCAATACCCTTGCGCGCCTAGGTGATTATCATGTTGTGTCTGATCAGACCTATGGCACACATAAGCTAAATCGACTGGATATTTATATTCCTGACACACTGGCACTCTCTAAGCCTACGATTATATTTTTTTATGGTGGTTGCTGGGGAGCGTGTATGAATTATACTAAAGAGGATTATGCCTTTGTTGCTCAGGCATTGACAGCACAAGGTTATGTCGTCGTTATACCCAACTACCCGCGATACCCTGAATTGCTATTTGCACAAATTATGACCCATGCTCAAAATGCAGTGCTGTGGGTAGACAAGCATATAAATCAATATGGTGGCACCCCCGAACAGATTTTCTTGATGGGACACTCTTCAGGTGCACATATGGCTGCAATGCTCACCTTAAATGAGTGCTATTTACCTAAGCAAACATACCAGCATATTAATGGATTTATAGGTCTAGCTGGGCCCTATGACTTTTTACCTTTTACTAAACCCTACCAAAAAATCCTTTTTGGCGCAAAAAAAAACGACGCTTTATCACAGCCAGTCAATTATGTTGATGGCACTGAGCCGCCGATGCTTTTACTATATGGCAACCAGGATGAAACCGTATACCCAGTCAATATAGAAAACTTGACAAAAAAAATTGAACATTCAGGAGGCAAGGTAGAAGCGCATAGATATAACAATATTGATCATGCCTCCATTTTAGGAGCACTTTCTATTCCCTATCAAAAGCAAGAGCCGATATTGAATGACATAGTGAACTTTATCAATAAACACACTAAACGTATCAAAAAAAAGATTTCAGGTGGTAATACATTACAGTAAAAAAAGTTATCCAAACCATGACAATTGATTTTTATCAAGTTGGACGGGATAAATACCCCGTCTCGCCCAAGTTTAATCCTTTACCCACAGCCTTTGAAATATTAATCTCATTTAGGGTATAAAGTTTCGTGTTATATTGCCAGAACCCTTAAATACGACTGATATTACTGGCTTTATAAGAATACCTCCACCTTGCCACCAAAATTGAGATGTACTGCTTCCAGCACTGCGGAGCGTTCCCTCACAAGCAATGAGACTATTAACTTGATCGAAGCTCATACTAGCGGTTATTTGATTAAAGACCTCAAGCGTCACATGCCCTGGAGTGCATTTAGCATCAATATTTCCACCTACTGTTAGGGAGATGGAAACAAATAATCACCCAATATTGCTAGTCTTTTTGTCCGTCTTCTGCGTTGTAGCAACAGTTACGTAGCCAGCTATGCGCCTGTTACTACGCCTTGAATACGAACAAAAATCCTGCCCAATATTGGACGATTATTTATTTCCAGCTCCCTAATCATGTCGTTTATGTCAGAACTTATCACAACAACTCATTTTGCTGATAAAAACGGATAAAGTCTGGCCTTCCTTGTCAATAAATATATTGTCTTCCAGCATAATATGCTGAATACGATCCAGACGAAAACTACGAAAATCTTCACGCAACTGACACCAGCCAGCCAATGACCAGACTTTACCCCAAAAATACAGCCCCAAAGGCCGAATTCTACGCTGACTAAATTCGCCATCTGCTCTTTGATAATCAAGTTGTAAAAAAAGTTTTTGATCTATGGCTTTACGACAAATATCCAGAGTAATATCTATATCCTCTCGTTTGCCAAAGCGCAGAGAAAATAATTTACTGGTTTCAATATTATCTTTCAATTCATCTGGAATCACTGCCGTAATCTTATCCAGTACCGATTGCGCTGATTGGCCTAACTCCGTACCACCCCAGGTTTTGACCATTCTCGCCCCAATGACTAAGGCTTCAATTTCTAGCGCACTAAACATGATAGGGGGAATATCCAGATTATGACGTAGGCTATATCCCACACCCGCCTCGCCTTCCACTGGAATACCGGAAAAGCTAAGATCCTGAATATCTCTATAAATCGTTCTCTGAGAAACTTCTAAACGTTCGGCTAGCTCATTGGCAGTAACCAAACGCCTATTGCGCAGGATTTGTACTATCTGAAAAAGGCGGTCGGCTCTGCGCATAATTTAGGTAAGCGGTCAGCAGCAAACTGACCGACTTCTGTCAGGAATAATTATGCGGCTGAGTATAACCCAACCCGATTCCCTTCGCTATCTAAAAACTGAGCAAAATAGCCACACTCACCTTCTTTGATCGCCGTTTTAGCTATAATAACTTTGCCGCCGTGCTCCTCCGCTCTCGCTAATGGAGCACTCAGGTCATCTCCACCATTTAGATAAATCACCGCTCCCGTTTGGCTAGGCATATACTGTTCACCCAATACTAGCATACCACTAACTGAGCCTTCTTCTGCATCAAAAATAGCCATTAAAAAGCCATCCATTTCATTATCCTGAAAAGAAGTTTGCATCACGTTCTGGTAAAAGCTTTTAGCCCGCGCCATATCTGTGACCGGGATTTCAAACCAATTCGCTACATTTTTCATTTTATAAGTCTCTTGTTGTTTAATGAGATGACATTATAAAACAACACTACTGACAACATTATGTCAGTAGTGTTTAGAAATATTTAGAAAATTTGCCTGTTGCAGTTATG
>CAZLLL010000527.1:0-2708 GCA_964560255.1 uncultured Methylomonas sp. | reverse complement strand
ACAAAAATACTGCGTCATAATTGCACAACTTATTCAATTCCCATTCCTTAGCAGGCTACATACCTATTGCCGCAACGCAGAAGGCGAGCAAAAAGACAAATGCAGAATGCACAACTTATTTGATTCCTATTCCTAAGCTTGAAAACAATGGGTCTCACATTAAGAAACCCTTGATAAAAATAGCTAAAAAATTGCAATTCGTGCCCCCAGTTTGCATGCCGGCTAAAGATGTCAAAATTGACGGAAAATTTGTATAAGGTAACGCGCAATAAATAAACTCCCCATATTGCGCAGGATTTATATCTGTCTTCGAGGCGTAGAAATAGGCGCATAGCAGGCTACGTAATTATTTCTACAACGAAGAAGACGGACAAAAAGACAAGCAAGGTGGGTGGGTTATTTATTGCGAGTTGCCTAAGTACTCAAGCAAAATTAATCTAACCTTTTTGAAAAAGTATAAAATCTCCAATTTTCAGTGTATTTTTTGGAAATTTGAATATATTTTTACAAAAAAATAGAAAATAGTAACTAAAATCATGAATTTCTAACCTCATGATTTTAGTTAAAATAATAATGCCTAAGTACTTATGTATCTGGAGAGTCAAAAGTTCTCGTAACTTACTGAAACAAATGAATTTAAAAATCTTCCATATCTGTTGATGAATTCGCAATAGATCATTAAATTCAATAGCTTAAAAATATAGCATGTATTAAAGCTGTAAATTTCATGAGAACTTTTAACTCTCAAGTTATGTATATAAATATAAATACAAAACCTACCAATCTACAGATAATGAGACAAGCTAAGCTTGCAATCTATTATGACCACACAATCAAAGAAGAGAAGAGCTATAATTTTCCAGTACATCTTCCCTGCATTAGTAGGAGCGTTATTTTTTTTGGTGATATTTTCATGTCAGATGATCTTCTTGTTAGGCATAACGCCACCCTTAAAATTATTTTTAGCTCCTTTAATAGTTGGAAGTATTGCGGGTTTAGTCATAGGGTACTGGAAAGCTAGAGCGCAAGCCTTACACCATCAGTTACTGGAATATCAAGCACAACTGCAAGAAGCGATAAAACTAAAAACTTTGGAATTAGAGCAAAAAAATAAAAAACTAAAGATGCTAGCCTGCACTGATCCTTTGACAAATTTAGGCAACAGAAGATTATTCGATATAACGATTGAAAATGAATGTAATCGACTTACCGGACTAGGAGGGGCTATATCTCTTATCATGTGTGATATCGATATGTTCAAACAATACAATGATACTTATGGGCATCAGCGAGGAGATACTTGCATAAAAAAAGTGGCAACAATCTTGCAAAAATATGCACAGCGTTCAGGTGATCTTGCTGTACGTTTAGGGGGTGAAGAGTTTTGCATCATCATGCCAAATACTGATTATGTAAGTGCTTTAAAAGTCGCTGAGAAAATCAGAAAATCAGTAGAGTCTTTGCGTATTCCACATAAAACATCAACGGTATCCGATGTCATTACCATTAGTCTTGGTGTCACGAATACCAGGCCGATTAGGATCGGGTGGGATTTTTCCTTATTGATGCAAGCGGCGGACCAGGCTATGTACCATGCAAAAGATATGGGACGAAATAAAGTGGCATCGAAATTATTAGAAATTGACTAACGCAAAGACCACTTTTCTTTCTCAGGTATATTTTTTGTGATATTGAATTTACAGTAATTATTTTAAGTTATACTCGATGTTCCAGTTTTCTGCTATAACTGGGCTTGAAGCCACGGCTTTCTCATAAAAAACTGGCATGATATTTGCCCAGATTACAAACTCAATAAAATCAGGCAATACAGGATTTATTAAACTTAATTTGTAACTACTCAGCCCAATAAAAAACCTTGCTAATTTTCGTACCTGCAAGTCTAATATGTTTATCATGAAAATTCAATTACCCAGTCACGAACAAATAAAAGAAACGTTTCTTCAAGGCGAAGAAGCGGTCGTGGCTTTATTTGATGAATTCGGAACAGCGTTAAGGGAACTTGCTGAGCAACTACAAAAGCAAGGCGATGTCATACAAGAATTGCAAGCAAGGCTTGCTAAAAATAGCAAAAACAGCTCTAAACCACCCTCTGGCGAGGGTTATGGTAAAGAAAATCGCACAGAAAGCTTGCGCAAAAAAGGAAACAAATCGAATGGTGGTCAACCTGGACATAAAGGCGAAACCCTGAATCCTGTCGAAACCCCCGATGAAACTGAAACCCATGAAAAAGAGTGCTGTGAAAACGGTGAGGCTTCTTTAAAGGACATTGAAGTATCGGGTGTAGAAGAGCGTCAAGTATTTGATATTCCAGCGATGAAGAGTGTTGTCACCGCTCATCAAGCAAGCCTTAAAATCTGTCCTGAATGCCAAACTGAGAATAAAGGCGATTTTCCTGAAAATGTCAATCAGCCTGTGCAATATGGCGATGGCGTTAAAACGGTGGCCAGCTATTTTAACAATGAGCATTTTATTCCTGTTGCTCGCACTGCACAGATTCTCAAAGATTTATACGGTCAAGCCCCATCGGAAGCAGTGATTCTGAAAGCCAACAAGGAATTAAATCAACACATTCAACCGGCAAGATCGGCGGTTAAACAGCAGTTGCATGAGCCCTCCGTACTCCATTCTGATGAAACGGGTTTACGGGTTGAAGGAAAATGACACTGGCTGCATTCTGCATCGACCGA
>CAZLLL010000526.1:0-2721 GCA_964560255.1 uncultured Methylomonas sp. | reverse complement strand
CAAGTCTGTGACTAAGGTTGCGCGCGTCGTATTTCTATCCCGACCACCCTAGCTGACGTGGAATCATTGGTGGCTCCAATGGTGCATAAAATGCACTCTACAAAATAATCGTCTTACATCAAAAAAGTGTAAACTGAGAAATGAAAGGTGTCGTAAAAAACCGCCCCCTTGCTAAGGAATGGGAATCAAATAACTTGTGCATTCTGACTTGTCTTTTTGTTCGCCTTCTGCGTTGCGGAAACAGTTACGTAGCTAGCTATGCGCCTGTTACCGCGCCTTGAAGGCAAACAACAATACTGCGTCATAATTGCACAACTTATTCAATTCCCATTCCTAAGTTCCTTGTTTTTTTAACTCACACGCATTATAAAACCATTATCTGTTATGTCTCATTATTCATTCGGCTATATTTCCAGCTTGCAACAAAATTTTCGTTTAATCATGCGTATGATTAAACGAGAAATTATTGGCCGTTATCGTGGATCTTTTCTGGGCTTACTCTGGTCTTTTGTGACACCTGTTTTAATGCTAGCCATCTACACTTTTGTTTTTAGCTTTGTGTTTAAAGCCCGTTGGGGGCAGGAACATTCGGATCAGTATCAGTTTGCCTTGATATTATTTACTGGCCTTATTGTCTATAACTTATTTTCTGAATGTATTGCTCGTGCGCCTGGGCTGATTTTAGCGAATGTTAACTATGTAAAAAAGGTGATTTTCCCTTTAGACATTCTGCCTTGGGTGAGTTTAGGGTCGGCATTATTTCATGCCATGACCAGTTTAAGTGTTTTGCTATTTTTTTTAATGATTCGCGGACATGATTTTGGTTTAAGCGTATTATGGTTACCTGTTATCATACTCCCATTTTTATTACTTATTATGGGACTATCCTGGTTTTTAGCCGCAACGGGAGTTTATGTACGGGATATTAGCCAAGTGATTACCATGTTATTGACTGTACTGATGTTTATGAGTCCTATTTTTTATCCTTTATCTGCTTTGCCCGAACCGATCAGACCCTATTTGTTATTAAATCCCATTACCTTAATTGTCGAACAGGTGCGCGCGGTACTCATTTGGGGCCTACAGCCTAACTGGATCAGGATGGGGTATTACTCTGGCGTTTCTATTATTATTGCCTGGGCTGGCTGGGCCTGGTTTAATAAAACACGAAAGGGCTTTGCCGATGTCTTGTAAGCCTGCCATTCAGGTAACAAGTCTAGATAAGTGTTACCAGCTTTACGCCCAGCCCAGAGATCGTCTTAAACAGTTTCTTTGGCGTGGAAAGCGTCAGTTCTATCAGGAGTTCTGGGCTTTACGAAATATAAATTTTTCAGTCATGTCTGGTGAAGTAATTGGTATCGTGGGACGTAATGGTGCTGGAAAATCCACTTTACTGCAAATAATATGCGGCACTTTAACCCCAAGTAATGGCGAAGTGAGCGTCAATGGTCGAGTAGCTGCTTTACTGGAACTGGGGGCAGGTTTTAACCCTGAATTTAGCGGACGTGAAAATATCTTTATGAGCGCCACTATCATGGGTTTAAGTGATGTGGAAATTGATGCATGTTATGAGGAAATTGTTGAATTTTCCGGAATAAAAGACTTCATAGATCAACCGGTAAAAACCTATTCGAGTGGTATGTATGTTCGCCTGGCTTTTTCAGTGGCAATTAATGTCGATCCTGATATTTTAGTGATAGATGAAGCCTTATCTGTCGGTGACGGTGCGTTTTCGCGTAAATCATTTGATCGTATCATGGCGTTAAAAAGCCAGGGAAAAACGATTTTATTTTGCACCCATTCCCTCTATCAAATAGAAATGATTTGTGATCGTGCCATCTGGCTAGATAAAGGCAATATGAAGATGATTGGCACTGCCAATACCGTGACCAATAAATATAACCAGACACTGATTGAGCCAAAACCTGAATCAAATTCACCTACTCTGGATAAGGCCGCACAAAACAGTTCTATTAATAAAGGCTCTGCACGCATAACAAACATAAGGGCAAGTGTAGATGGTATTTATGAAAACCCGCTAAAAATACAAAGCCAGAAAAGTACCTTTGCAATTTCGGTACAATTTAACTTTGATCCTGTCTTATCGACTCCGGCTCTGGCTTTTACTTTTTGTACTTTAGAGGGGATTTGCATTAGTAGTACATCAACTTACCATGATAATATTGATGTCGCACTGCTATTGCAAAAACATGATGCAGTAGAAGTCACTTTCCCAAATATTCCCTTATTACGCGGGGACTATTTTATCAATATTTATCTGATGTGTGAAAATGTTATCCATGTGTATGATTCAGCACTGGATGCCATACAAGTAACCGTTGAGCAAGAGGGGACTGAGCAAGGCTTTATTATGCTTCCTCGGCATTGGACTTTATAATAAGGAACGAGCACGAAAAAACTGAGCAACTGTCGATGCGAATAAATTCGCAGCTACAACCTTGTGTCAAAAAGTTGTTCAAGTGTTGACCTAGGCCATGCAGAAAAACAGGATTTAAAATAACCTCGTCTTCGTGTATGACGGTTACTGATATTTTATTTTTGAATAATTAATGGGTGAGAATAACATGTGGGAGTTCGTACCTCGCCGCCAACCTACATTTATTGATTGGGTAATAACCCGTAGGACGAAATTGTAAGGTGGAATAGCGATAGCGTTTTCGACATTGAAGACTTTTTAAAATGAACACCCTTTATATCCCT
>CAZLLL010000525.1:0-2730 GCA_964560255.1 uncultured Methylomonas sp. | reverse complement strand
GTATTGTTGTCAATAAATTGATTATTAGGTGTTTAAATTATCCGCCACCACCATAATAATTATGGAGGGCAGGACACTATAACTAATCTTGATCTGAAAATACTTTATCGACTAAATGAATAGAAAAATCAAAATGAAACGGCTGTTTCAGTTTTTCAGATAACTGCTGCTCTAATTCATCAATAACTTTTGCACTCGGCATTCCTCTAATTAATAAGTCTGCTGTTACAACCATTGGCTTTCTTAAGAATACTTTAACATCTCGTAATTTGACCTTTTCTCCAGCAACCAAATAATTTTCACTGGCCACCAGATGTCGGATGTCATCTATTTCCTGCATATTCTGAAATGAAATAACTAAGGGAATAGAAATAATTGACACAAAAAATAATGATAATAATATACCCTTTCTGGCGCGTGAAAAGGGAGCAAAACCCAAGACCATAAATGTAATGCCCGCTGCAAGGATAATACCTGCCAGGTTGGTGATGTACAATAACATAGCCCCCAGAAAAACTTCCCTATTCATCCAGCCTAAACCTATTCCTGCCACACAAAGCGGAGGAACTAAAGCCACGGCAATAGCGACACCGGGTAAGCTTTTGGCGACATTTTCTCTGGAATGAGCATACGCGCCTGCTATACCAGCGATAACAGCAACCAGCAAATCAAGAATTGATGGGGTCAAACGCCCTGCAATCTCATGAGTTATCGTATGTACAGGAAAGACATAAGCCATGGCCGCAGATAATGATAAAGCGATTAATATTCCCGTCAGCAAAGTAGAAAATGCCTGCCTGCTTAATTCACTATTTGAACGCTGTAAGCCCATTGATAAGGAGATAATAGGCGACATCAATGGCGCGAGTACCATCGCACCAATAACCACAGCGGGGCTGTTTAAAAATAAACCCAGCGTTGCCAACATCGTACTTAACACCATTAGTAAGAGATAAGCACTGGTCATCCTAGCATTTTCTTTTAACGCTAAAAACAGGTCTTTAAAGTCTAGCTCCTGAGCATGAGGAAAAAAAGGTAATGATTTTTGCAGATATTTAATTTTAGCTTCGTTTTGTGGTAACTGTTCACAGCTGACACTTTCTTTATCGTCCGTCAGAAACTCCGCCTCTCTCAGTTTTTGACCGACATTAATTTTCACTCCCTGCCCAAGAGTCTGAATACTAAGTTCCTTACTCACCAGTTTTTCATTATTCACATAATATTGTAATTCTACGCTCGAACTAATCAGTAAAGAAACTGAACGAATATAACCTAAATTTGCAGGTATTTTTTTGCCATTTTTAATAAAAGGACTGGATGTCACCCTTAAATATCCCAAAATTGATTGAGGGGATAATAAAATAATGGAGACGTGCTGGTCACGCAGCGAGACCGAAGCTCCAAATAAATTTGCCATCGGCATAAATTTTTCAAAATCCAGTAGGGATAACCCTGTAATAGCTGTTGAAATAGTCTTACCTTTGGCTGTTGTCAGTGTGACGGAATAAGGTTTTAAAGCAAAGGCATGAAAAAAGCGTTTGATATTGAAATAGGTTCTATACCACCAATTACTATCACTTGGATGATTGATAAATTCGGCCATCATTGCCTGATTCATCATACGTATCCCGCTAGTCACAATAATGTCATTACAGGTGATTAAATCAATACAAAGGGGCTTCTCTTGTAGCGCTATTTCCAGGCAAGCATCCAGCTTACTGGGCAGCTCCAGGCTTTTATAAAAGATGCTATCTTTTTGATTTTCTAATGGAATAAATCCCAATGAAATATTTTTCTTCAGTGCAACAGATAAAACTTGCTCTAAATCGCTTTCATCCACCCATACCAATGCATGAGAGATAGTTTTGGCAATATGTAGCGCTTTTAAATCTGTCAGCCTTATTTTGCGTAACCGAATGCCCCGCTCAACAATCAGTTTATGCTGCAATACATATTCAATATTTTGTTCTACACAAGGAGAATAAATAAAATAAAAAATTGAGTTAGACATTAGGGTTAATACGTATCAAGAGTTAAACAAAACTAAATTATATACTTTGCACGATTATATATACATTTTTCTATCAGCAACTGACTGCTAGGTATAGAGGGTATTCCATTCGCCATAGCTGGCACTGATTCATTGGTGGCTTCAACGGAGTGTAAGAGTCCCTACTTTTGCGAAAGCTCATTTTGGGCATCCCAGCCCAAGTTCGCGGCAAAAGCTTAACGGGACTAATTATAATCTTCGATGCCCCGATTCGTCCTGCGTCCATCACGATTTCGTACAACCTAGCTGCGCGGGTTGCACTCATCATGATTACCTCAATGACTCTACGGCAACTAAAGCTGTTACTAAATCCTCTTCGCCATTCGCTAGCGCTCATACTACGAGTATTCATCCACAGCGTTGCCTATCGCGGACTAAAAATCATCACTTCGCTGGCGCTCCGTTTCCAAGATTTTCAGCGAATGAAATGCCCCCTAATAATCGTTTCTCATGAAAAGTGTTAACTGAGAAACGAAAGGTGTCCAAAAATTATTGACTTAAAATATGGAAAAACAATGATTAATAGCTACACTAAGTAGTAACTATAGGAATGGGCACGGAATAACTTGCCCAACTTAGGGAGTTGGAAACAAATAATCATCCAATATTGCGAGTCTTTTTGTCCCTCTTCTGCGTTGTAGCAACAGTTACGTAGCCAGCTATGCGCCTGTTACTACGCC
>CAZLLL010000524.1:0-2738 GCA_964560255.1 uncultured Methylomonas sp. | reverse complement strand
ACGAACAAAAATCCTGCCCAATATTGGACGATTATTTATTTCCAGCTCCCTGATGCTAGAGGTGTCACCATGTTGTAAGCAACTGGGTTTTGCGATTGTGCTATTCCTTGCTGGATAACCGTTCAGATCCTCCTTTGTAAAATGGGAGTTAAGGAGTTTTTTTCTAATAAAACTTCTCCTAGCTCTTCCTTGATAAGGAGAGGGATTGAGCGGATACCTCGTTGGGGTTCGTGCCCCACCCACAAGCTACAACTTAAAATAATAGCTTGAATGGCTTGAGGGTTTAAATGCACAAGTTATTAAATTCCCATTCCTTAATAACAAATCTATTAAGGATGATAAGGCCATCAACGTATTTTTTAATAAATAATATATGTATAAACGGATAAGCATAAATAATTATGACAATTAAAGTAGGTATAAATGGTTTTGGTCGAATGGGCAGGTTGGCACTTCGTGCCGCATGGGATTGGCCTGAAATTGAAATAGTGCACATTAATGAAATCGCAGGCGATGCCGCAACTGCTGCACACTTGCTCACTTATGATTCAGTTCATGGTCGCTGGCCACATACTGTTGAAAGTGATGAGCAGGGCTTGCTTGTGAATGGTCATCATATCAGTTATTCACAAAATACTGCCATTGAGCAAACTCCCTGGTTTAAATTAGGTGTTGATATAGTCGTCGAATGTACAGGAAAGTTTAAATCTAAACAGGCGTTAGCGCCTTACCTGACGCAGGGAGTAAAAAAAGTTGTAGTCTCTGCGCCTGTTAAGGATGGTACGTTAAATATTATTATGGGCGTTAATGATCATCTTTATCGCCCTGATGAACATAATATAGTGACTGCCGCGTCGTGCACCACAAACTGCATTGCACCCGTTGTAAAAGTGATTCATGAAAAATTTGTGATTAAGCATGGTGCAGTCACCACCATTCACAATATCACCAATACTCAAAGTATACTGGATGAATATCACCCCGATTTACGCCGAGCGAGAGCTAGCGGTTTATCACTTATCCCGACAACAACAGGTTCAGCGACGGCGATCACAGAAATATTCCCTGAATTAAAGGGAAAACTTAATGGGATTGCCATTCGTGTTCCTTTGGCTAATGCCTCGTTGACAGATTGTGTTTTTGAAGTAGAACAGGCAGTGACTGTTGAACAGGTTAACTTAGCCTTGAAAACAGCAGCCAACGGAGATTTAAAAGGGGTGCTGGGGTACGAAACAAAACCTTTAGTCTCAGCCGACTATACCAATGATACACACTCCGGTACTATTGATGCTTTATCTACCATGGTGGTTAACGAAACGCAGGTGAAGGTGTTAGCCTGGTATGATAACGAAATAGGCTATGTGCATCGCATGATGGAGCTAACCCAAAAATTGGCACAGTCATTATAAACAGTAAGGTAATGAATACGTCTACGCAACAATATATGCTTGTCACTGCTAGCTATTGGGCCTTTACCTTAACAGATGGAGCATTGAGAATGCTGGTGATATTATATTTTCATCAGCTAGGCTATAGCCCTTTGCAAGTTGCCAGTTTATTTTTGTTATATGAATTCTGTGGTGTTATGACTAATCTGGTCGGCGGCTGGATCGCTGCCCATATGGGGCTTAATACCACTATGCATTTTGGCCTGGCACTGCAAATTTTTGCTTTATCCATGTTATTAATAGAGCCGTCGCAACTCAGTGTCATTTATGTCATGATTGCTCAGGCGATATCAGGTATGGCAAAAGACCTGAATAAAATGAGCGCCAAAAGTAGTATCAAAATGTTAGTACCAAAGGATTCACAGGGAAAGTTGTATCAATGGGTCGCGCTGTTAACAGGTTCAAAAAATACGCTAAAAGGCATAGGTTTTTTTCTAGGCTCTATGCTGTTGGCAACGATTGGATTCCGAAGCGCTATCGCAGTAATGACAGGCTGCTTAGTGGTGGTATTGCTGTTCAGTTTTGTCTTGATGCAAAAGGATATGGGCAAAACACCATATAAACCTAAATTTACTGATATTTTTTCAAAAAGTGAGGCCGTCAATTATTTATCTGCTGCTCGGTTTTTTTTATTTTCTGCTCGCGATATCTGGTTTGTTATTGCACTTCCGGTCTTTCTTCAAGATCAGTTACATTGGCAATACACAGAGGTGGGTACTTTATTGGCAGCCTGGGTGATAGGTTATGGCTTGGTGCAAGCTGTTGCGCCATTAGTGACGGGTGTTCGTCGCGGTAAAATACCTGATGGTAAGACTGCCATGCATTGGGCATTATTGCTGGCAATAATACCCATGTGTATTGCGGGATTTCTGTATTTGGGTTGGCATACAGAACGTGTACTTATAATCGGCTTATTAATTTTTGGTGCAGTATTTGCAATTAACTCAGCCGTGCATTCTTATTTAATTGTTGCTTATGCCAAAGAAGAGGGAGTGTCACTGGATATTGGTTTTTATTATATGGCGAATGCACTGGGACGTTTGATAGGGACAATATTGTCAGGCTGGATTTATCAGATCTCTGGATTGGTCGCCTGTCTTTTGCTATCAGCTGTTTTTATTCTTATAACCATCCTGATTTCAATAGCACTGCCGCGTCATCAGACTCAGGCTGGATAATAGAGTACTGGTCAACGCGCCAAGTCTGGGTCTTTAGCATCTCTGACCGGCAACGCTTTTATACGCCTTGAATACGAACAAAAATCCTGCCCAATATTGGACGATTATTTAT
>CAZLLL010000523.1:0-2738 GCA_964560255.1 uncultured Methylomonas sp. | reverse complement strand
TACTACGCCTTGAATATGAACAAAAATCCTGCCCAATATTGGACGATTATTTATTCCCAGCTCCCTAGCTACATTTTAACTTTTCATTTTTGAACTGATCAAATTAAGAGTGTAACCTTCTTTTACAGATATATGAAGGATTTTAGGTCTTACACGTTTTTTTGCTTAAGTTTGCAGGTGAGGTAGGGCTAGTTATTCGCTTTCTAGTAACTCCAGTTGTTTCCAGCGATTAACAATTTTGCAAAAAATTTCAGCAGTTTGTTTTGCATCATAGAGGGCTGAGTGGGCCTGCTCATTATCCCATTCCATACCTGCCTCTTTACCTATTTTTGCCAATACAGTTTGTTTGTACATTAAGCCGCCTAAAGTTGCGGTATCAAAGGTACTAAAGGGGTGAAAGGGGCTGCGTTTTATTTTCGTGCGAGCTATTGCAGCATTCAGAAAATTGATATCAAAAGCAGGGTTATGACCGACCAGAATGGCTCGAGTACATTTGTTGCGTTTGATGGCCTGCTTTATAGGTTTGAACAATTTATTTAATGCTTCTATTTCGGTAATTGCCATGCGAAATGGATGGTACGGGTCGATCCCGGTAAATTTTAAAGCAGCAGGGTCTAAAACCGAGTTTTCAAATGGAATAATATGTGCAGAATGACTTTCACTGATAATAAGGTCTTGATTTTCATTGTATTCTACGATGACTGCTGCGATTTCTAATAATGGATGTTTTTTGGCGTCAAATCCTGCTGTTTCTATGTCAACAACGACAGGAAGATACCCCCGAAAACGCTCGTTTAATAGATGCTCAATTATTTCCATATTACTAAAATATTAAATTACAGAGTAAAATATGCTATGTTACGCGAAGTTTTTGTATGGATAAACTTTTATAAGTAAGAATTTAGATTAAGTCATTTTAAATGTTAAATAATAAAAAAATATATCGCTTAGTTATTGGAATAACCCTAGCTTATTTGCTGCAAGCCTGTGCTACAATTGCGCACCCAGACTCAGAAGACCCCTGGGAAGGAATGAATCGGAGTGTTTTTGAGCTTAATGATAGAGTTGATCAATATGTTTTAAAGCCTGTTGCGAAGGGTTACCAATGGATAACGCCTGAGTTTGCTGATATAGGTATCAGCAATTTCTTTTCTAATTTAAAAGATATTGGAGTGAGTATCAATGATTTTTTACAGGCCAAACCTAAACAGGGTAGTATGGATGTAGCGCGCTTTGTGGTTAATAGTACTGCGGGTATAGCTGGGTTTATTGATGTTGCTACGATGATTAATTTACCTAAGCATGAAGAGGACTTTGCACAGACTCTTGCTGTTTGGGGGGTACCAAGAGGCCCCTATTTTGTCATCCCATTTTTAGGCCCAGGCTCAGTTAGAGGCGTGGCAGGATATCTGGGTGACCTCGCCTTACACCCTCTTACCTATACCTTCTTTTTTGCCAATCCTGGCGTATCCTGGGGAGCTACTGGCTTGCGTGCTGTTGAAGTTGTGGATATTCGGGCCGACTTTTTAGGGGCAGAAGCAGTTGCATCGGAAGCTGCTCTGGATCGTTATATATTTTTTCGTTCAGCCTATATACAACGTCGGGATTACTTAATCAGAGATGGCTTGGCACAGCCATTTGAATTTGATGATATTGATGAAGACGAATTAGATGAGTCATTATATGACGGGCTGGAAGAGGAATAAGGTAACTCGCAATAAATAACCTACCCATATTGCCAGTCTTTTTGTCCGTCTTCTGCGTTGTAGCAATAGTTACGTAGCCAGCTATGCGCCTGTTACTACGCCTTGAATACGAACAAAAATCCTGCCCAATATTGGACGATTATTTATTTCCAGCTCCCTTATTCCCTTCCTATTCCTTAATATTGCACGTCTGCAAATAGCTTGCTTATTATTTAAAATGATAGGTAGGACACTTCTCACCGCGTAGACTGATAACAGGCCAGCCAGATTTATCCGCATGGCACTTTAATTTATCATCTGGGTCAACAGCAACCGGATGCTCAACCAGCTGTAACAACGGCAAATCATTGTGAGAATCACTATAAAACCAGCTATCATCTAGTGCGTACCCAGTTTCTTTTAACCATTCATTTAGCCGTGAAACTTTGCCGCCCTGAAAGCAAGGTATGCCTGCCACTCTACCTGTATATTTACCATCAATTAGTTCTGCTGTCGTTGCTAATAGATGGCTTATCCCATAAAGGTTGACTATCGGTTCAGTCACAAATTTATTGGTGGCAGTAATCACCAGTAATATATCTCCTCGACGTTTATGTCTATTGATTAATTCCTGTGCTGGCTGTAATAGAATCGGGCGTATCACTTCCTCTATAAATTGTTCTCGCCAGTGATATAAGTCTTGTATCGCATTATCAGCTAGGGGCTTTAATGAAAAGTTGAGGAATTCGTGGATATCTAATTTTCCTTGTTTATATTGCTGATAAAAACGTTCATT
The DNA here is from genome assembly GCA_964560255.1 of uncultured Methylomonas sp. Classification (GTDB taxonomy): domain Bacteria; phylum Pseudomonadota; class Gammaproteobacteria; order Methylococcales; family Methylomonadaceae; genus Methyloprofundus. The sequence goes on along the minus strand of CAZLLL010000523.1, from coordinate 257 downwards.
TTCCTGTTTATAGAACGTGGCATCAACGATTCCTTGGTCTACTAAAAATTGTCCCCACAGAAAATCACTATCATCTGCAAGCAGGGTATTATCTAAATCGAAAATAGCTAAACTCATTATTACTTTACTTTCCATTAAAAAATTTAAACAAGGGGGATAGCATCACTTAAGCATTTATGGAACAATAGTGCAATAAATAATGCTTAGGGAGCTGGAAATAAATAATCATCCAATATTGGGCAGGATTTTTGTTCGTA
>CAZLLL010000522.1:0-2751 GCA_964560255.1 uncultured Methylomonas sp. | reverse complement strand
AACAAAAATACTGCGTCATAATTGCACAACTTATTCAATTCCCATTCCTTAGTTCCTGATTATTTAAAGTATCAGGTACTCGTTTTTTCACTATTGAGATATTTAACCGTCATTCTAAAAATAACCGGGCTTAATAAAGCCAAGGCAATCAGATTTGGAATTGCCATCATCCCATTTAAAATATCCGCAACTAACCAGACTAGCGTTAATTTGCTCATTGCCCCTACTGGAATTGCGATAAGCCATAACACACGATAAGGCCAGATCACTTTGCTGCCAAATAAATATTCTGCACAACGCTCACCATAATAACTCCAGCCTAGAATGGTCGTAAATGCAAATACCACGAGCCCCAGAACGACGACATAACTGCCAATTCCCGGCAAACTATTTTCAAAGGCCATTGTTGATAAGGCCGCACCATTTGCACCGCTAGACCATGCACCACTCAAAATAATCACTAAGGCTGTCATCGTGCAAACGATAATGGTATCAATAAATGTGCCTAACATGGCAATCATACCTTGCTGTACAGGATTATTTGTTTTTGCTGCGGCATGAGCGATTGGCGCGCTGCCAAGCCCCGCTTCATTAGAGAAAATACCACGTGCAACACCATATCGTATTGCTGCCCAGACAGCTGCACCGGTAAAACCGCCCACCGCTGCTGTTTTTGAAAATGCACTGTGAATAATTAAAGCTAAAGCTTGTGGAATTTCTTGAAAATGGCTAATAATCACCCATAAGGCACAAATGACGTAACTAATCGCCATCACTGGCACCAACTTAGCGGCGACCTCTGCTATACGATGAATACCCCCAAAAATAACAACTGCACTGAGTAAAGTTAGCGCAATGGCTGTATACAGCGTGGGTATATGAAATAAGGTTTTGACGGCATCAGCGACAGAATTTGCTTGTACCATATTTCCTATGCCAAATGCGGCAAAAGCACCGAAAAATGCAAATGCAGTGGCTAGCCAGGCCCACTTTGCTGGTAGGCCATTTTTAATATAGTACATGGGGCCGCCAATATGTTGGCCCAGCTTGTTTGTTTCACGATATTCGATTGCCAATAATGCCTCTGCATATTTTGTCGCCATACCAAATAATGCAGTTAGCCACATCCAGAATATCGCGCCTGGCCCGCCTAATGCAATTGCGGTGGCAACTCCTGCAATATTACCTGTTCCTATCGTGGCTGATAAGGCTGTCATCAGTGCTTGAAATGGCGTAATGTCTCCAGCTCTATCCGAACGTCGACTTTGCCATAGTACTTGTATGGCAAAAAACACACGCCGAAAAGTAAAAAACTTTAGGCCGAAGGTTAAATAAACACCAATACCTAATAACAGTGCCAGCATCACTGGCCCCCAGATATAAGAACTGATTTGATTTAGGATGTTTTCTAATGGCTGCATTTTCTTTATTGCTCAATTTTAGGCTACCCATATCAAGATACAGGCTGGGCTGGCTGTAAAAAATCAAAACGTAACGTAACTACTCAGGCCATTGTTTCTTGGGCTGTAGAGATATTTGTGGCATAAAAAGTAGCTGAACAGTTAAAAAGTGCCTATTTCTCTGCCTTTATCATCCAGAATGAAGTGCCAAAATCGCTACAGCCCAATAAATGATAGCCTGAGTAGTTACAAGTAATCATTAGAGTTGCTCTTGTGAATATTAATTAATAATCAGTGTGTTATATATTTTTAGTGTGCTTCATTTTTTAAAAAAACGGATAAAACTGTATTTTACTTAGGATCTTAATAAAGATATCATTTTAATCAATTAATTTTAAATAAGTTTTTATTGATTGATTCACAAGAACAACTCTATTAAACACTTTCTAATGAATGGGCACGGAATAACTTGAGCAACTGACACAGGATTTTTGTTCATCTTCAAGGCGTAAAAATAGGTGCATAACTGGCTACGTAACTATTTCTACAACGCAGAAGATGGACAAAAAGACTAGCAAGATGGGTGGAGGTGTATTGCGAGTTACCTGACAACTGAGGGAGGCATTTTTTCGAACACTGCAATACTCTCATCCATAAAATCCCATTGTGGTTTTCTTTTATGATAGACTCTGGCACTTGGCTGAAACCACGAGCTATCATCTATCGTACCCACAGCGACAGCGATAACATTTTTAACGCCACTAAGTACGCCAAAAAGCAGGCTACCACAGGTTGGACAAAAATATCGAGTCACTGTCGAACCGCTATCTGCGACTGATTCGAAACTACTTGTTACCCCGTTAATATGCACATCATCTTGCTTAAAAAAAGCATTAGAGGCATGTCCTGTGCCTGTTGCCCTACGACAGTCATTACAATGGCACTGACTCATCACTCGCGGCGCTGCTGATATAGTATAGTTAACTTTCCCACATAAACATTGCCCTGTTGCGAAATATTTTTCTGACATAACAACTTGCCCCTATATTACAATACCTTCGCCAAAACATCACACTATTCTCAGTTGCAATCGCGGGTAAATAACTGACTTATGAAAGGGCAGTTGCTATAAAATACGTAAATCCAAACAACGCGTATAAAACACCCACTGCTCATGAACGAAGTTACCACATTTTTAGCTTGCTTACACCCTTTTGTTAATAGCGCGACTTTTCGTCAGTTAGATCACATCAGTCAAGCCATGCTAACGATGACGGGTGGAATAACTATGCTTAGCATAAGGGAGATGGAAACAAATAATCATCCAATATTGCTAGTCTTTTTGTCCGTC
>CAZLLL010000521.1:0-2758 GCA_964560255.1 uncultured Methylomonas sp. | reverse complement strand
GGTTACTTATAAAGTTTATAGAAGTCATTACTTTGACCATCTAGATAAATGAGTTTTTTTATCCCTTAATAATGAAATCAATAATTTTTGGCTACCGTTTCAGCACGGAACTAATTGACAGCCACGCCCTACAAGTCCACTATATGCCCCGCCTTAAGTTGGTAGCCTAAATTTTAAATTGTGATGCAGGATAATTTACTAAATTGTAAAATTTCCATGAAAAATGTGAGTTTCAACAACACAAAAGGCGGTTAAAAAATGACTAAAAACCGCTCAGCACACGTAAATATAGTAAAATCACCTTATATTTTTAAATTAAGGTCTATCTTATGATTGGAAAAATTACTAGTTACAATGAAGAAGCACAAACAGGTATCATTATGAGTGCCGATATGTCTTACTCATTTCATGTCAATGACTGGAGCGAGTCTCTCCCTCCCCTTATTGACCTTGATGTATTGTTTGAAGACGAAGGAGACACCGCTACTATGGTGACACTTATTGGCAGCTATCCCGTTAATCAGGATGATGCTGTAAAATCACGCCGCATAGCAGCAGCACTCGCACTCTTTCCATTAACTGGACTCTTTGGAGCTCATCGCTGGTATCTTGGATATCATAAAATTGCATTGATACAAATGGCGGTTACTCTAGTCACCATTGGTGCCGGCATTCTGTGGCCAATGATTGATGGAATGTTGCTCTTATTAGGTTACATTTATCAAGATAAACAAGGCCGTCCATTAAAATAAGGAACGTGCACGAAATAAGTTGGGCAACTGGCACAGTATTTTTATTCGTATTCAAGGCCTATAAATACGCGCATAGCCAGCTACGTCTCACATTGAGCGGGTATGGTTTTATATTTTTCGATTAACTTTTAATTTTAAAACAAATGGTTATACTAAGTTCATTAGGTTTCAATGACTTATATAGGATCATTTAAAATCAATGTGTTACATGAAATTAAAAATACCTGATTTCTAATATTATATTTTTATTATTTATACGGTTTTCCATAACATTCTAACAATTAATGTATTTTTAATATAAAAAAACAGGCAATAGACCCGCTCAATGTAAGCTACGTAACTATTTATACAACGCTGAAGACGGATAAAAAGACAAGCAAGTTACCCAAGTTATTTCGTGCACGCTCCTAAGCTCACTAACGCGTAAATAAAGCTCCTGAGTATTAATAGGAATATGACAATAAACGTGCGCATTTGACTTGTCTTTTTATCCGTCGCCTTTATTGTTACAACTATTACGTAGCCTGCTAGAGCAAAGTTTCAGTGTCTCGAAGACGAACAAAAACCCTGCGTCAAATGCGCACGTTATTTCATTCCCATTCTATATCATTATTATGCTTGCCTCTTTTACGCTGGCCTTACAATTTCTAACAAGAATTCCCTTAAATATAAACATCACAATTTCTAAGCAACGTGTTGCTCACTCGGTACTCTTTTATCCACTGATAGGTTTATTAATCGGCACCATTCTGCTGCTGTTTAGCTCTCTATTACCTGCACACTCATTGGCGTTAAATGCAGCCATAATCCTTACTCTATGGGTACTTTTAACCGGTGGATTGCATTTAGATGGGCTTGCTGATTGCAGTGATGCCTGGGCTGGTGGGCTGGGAGATAAAGAAAAAAGCCTGACCATTATGAAAGACCCTGCCTCTGGCCCCATTGCGGTAGTTATATTAATACTCTTGTTGCTATTAAAGTGGGCCGCACTACTGAGCTTATTACAACAGGAGGAACAGATAATGGCTCTTTTACTCGCCCCCTTTTTCGGCCGGTTAAGTATTTTGATACTGATGCTAAGCACTCCTTATATTCGTCAGAATGGCCTCGGCAGTACACTATATCAACATTTCCCTAAACGCCCAGCTAAACTCATCGTATTTTTTTCCGTCATTGGTTTTGCCTGGCTAAGCAATATCTACGCTTTATTAACAGCACTTACGTTAATTGCATTGACAAGATTCCTGGCTTTACAGCGTTTACAGGGTGTAACTGGTGATGTCTATGGCGCAAGTGTTGAATTAGTGGAGACAATGGTGTTAATCAGTCTGGTGTTGAGCTATGGATAAACATAAATTTACCGAACAGGAATTATCAGGCGTTTATCGTGCCATCGCCGAACGCCGTGATATGCGACATTTTATTAATAAACCTATCGCAGCGGGAACGCTGATAAAATTACTTGAAGCAGCACATCGGGCTGGTAGTGTCGGTTTAATGCAACCTTGGCGATTTATCAGAATAAGCAACCCAGATTTACGCAATACGATCCATCAACAGGTAGAAGAAGAACGCAAGGCCACGGCACAGGTATTGGGCGAACGTCAGGATGATTTTATGAAGCTGAAGGTTGAAGGTATTCAGGCCTGTGCCGAGTTATTCATCGTGGCACTCCCTGACAAGCGTGAAAAACATATCTTTGGCAGACGCACCTTACCCGAAATGGATATTGCCTCAACAGCCTGTGCGATACAAAATATGTGGTTAGCTGCACGGGCAGAAGGTTTAGGTATGGGCTGGGTATCTTTATTTGACCCTATCAAACTTGCAGCCTTATTGAAAATGCCTAAAGGAAGTCAGCCAATTGCTATTCTCTGCCTAGGGCATGTCGAAGAGTTTTATGCCAAGCCCATGCTGGAATTAGAAAACTGGGCAAAAGCACGGCCACTGAAAGAGTTTGTCATTGAAAACTATTGGCCTAGTTAACAGAAACCCCAAAACTACTG
>CAZLLL010000520.1:0-2763 GCA_964560255.1 uncultured Methylomonas sp. | reverse complement strand
TTAATAAAAATACATCGGGTATTATAGATTTAAAAATCAATTATTTATTTTACAGCGACTTTTTTTAACTTCCAGATTTCATCACTATAATTTTGTATTGTACGATCTGTTGAAAACTTTCCACTGTTCGCAGTATTAATAATACTCATACGCGTCCAACGCTCTTTATCTTGATAGGCTTCTTCAACACGCTTTTGCGCGTCAATAAAACTACGAAAATCAGCAATCGTCATCCACATGTCATCAGGACTTTTTATGGCGTTAATAACGTCATTAAAAATACCTGGCTCACACTGGTTAAAATGTCCACTCTCTAGCAGGTCAATCACACGCTTTAAGTCTTCATCTGCATTAATAATATTCACTGGGTCATAATGATGACGTTGTTCTTCTACTTCTGATTCACTTAAACCAAATAAAAAGAAATTCTCATTCCCCACTTCTTCACGAATTTCTATATTTGCCCCATCCAGAGTTCCGATAGTTAAAGCACCATTCATCATGAACTTCATATTTCCTGTGCCTGATGCCTCTTTTCCTGCCGTCGAAATTTGCTCTGATAAATCGGCTCCTGGACAAATTTTTTCCATCGCAGAAACACGGTAATTAGACATAAAGACTAATTTTAATTTCTCACCTACATCAGGATCATTATTGATAACTTCTGAGACATTATTAATCAACTTAATGATACGTTTTGCCATATAATATCCAGGGGCAGCTTTACCTCCTATTAACACACAACGGTCTGTCCAGTTGGCTGTATCACCACGCTTGATACGATCATATAGATGAATAACATGTAGCACATTCAATAGTTGACGCTTATATTCATGAAAACGCTTTACTTGTACATCAAATAACGCATTAACATTTAAGTCTATATTATGTTCTGTCTTTTTATAGTCAATGAGTTTTTGCTTTGCATTTTGCTGTAATTCGTACCATGTGTTACAGAACTTTTTATTATCAAGAAATTTTTCTAATTTTTTGAGTTCCGATAAATCTGTAATCCATTTATCACCAATATTCTCGGTAATAAACTCGGCCAGCTCAGGATTACAGGCAGCAAGCCAACGCCGCGGAGTGACACCATTAGTTTTATTATTAAATTTTTCTGGCCATAGCTGATAGAAGTCTTTAAACAGACCTTCCTGTAGCAATTGAGAATGTAATTCTGCGACACCATTGACTGAAAAGCTACCCACGATAGCAAGATATGCCATTCTGACATGTTGTACATGCCCTTCTTCAATTAAAGACATCCGACCCAGTCGGTCAGTATCTCCCGGCCAGCGCGACGAAACCTCGGTAAGAAAATGAGCATTTATTTCAAAAATAATCTCCATTATCCGAGGTAATAACGACTGAAATAAACCAACCGACCATCTCTCCAGAGCTTCAGGCAATAGAGTGTGATTTGTATAAGCCATAGTCTGTTGTACAATTTTCCATGCGTCATCCCATGTCAAACCATGCTCATCTATCAACAAGCGCATTAACTCAGCGATAGCGACACTGGGATGCGTATCATTTAATTGAAAACAGTTTTTTTCTGCAAAGTGGGTAAAGTCTGCCCCATGCCGTCCTACCCAGTTAGCCACAATATCTTGTAAGCTTGCAGATGCTAATAAGTATTGCTGCTGCAAACGCAGTGCTTTACCATTTTCATTCGCATCATTTGGATAAAGCACCATACTAATATTTTCAGCTGAATTTTTAGCAGCTACTGACTCCGCATAATCCCCTGCATTAAATTCATCTAGCTTAAATTCTTCAGTCGCCGTTGCTTTCCACAAACGTAAGGTATTGACTGTTCCATTTTGAAATCCCGGGATTGGTGTATCATACGGTACAGCTAGAATGTCATGAGTATCTACCAGTAGCTTTCTTTTTTTACCATGCTCGTCTACAATTTCTTCAACATGCCCGCCAAAGCGAATACGATTAGTATATTCAGGACGCTCAATTTCCCATACGTTACCATTTTTTAACCAATGGTCTGGACGCTCTACCTGCTCACCATTTACAATATCCTGGGTAAACATACCATACTCATACCGTAAACCATACCCTGTTACAGGTAACTGTAGAGTTGCACAACTATCAATAAAACATGCTGCTAGGCGGCCTAAGCCACCATTCCCTAAGCCTGCATCAGGCTCACTTTCAATTAACTCTTCGATATCTAGCCCTAAATCGTACATTGCATTAGTGACTTCATCGGTAACACCTAAATTAAGCATTGCATTGCTTAGCGTTCTTCCCATTAAGAATTCCATGGATAGATAATAGGCTTTCTTACAGTCTTCTTCTTTGTATTTGTTATAAGTATTTTTCCAGCGTTCAACCAAGCGGTCACTCATTGCTAATGAAAGGGCTTCATATGCATAATGAGGCGATCGACAATTCTGGTCTCGACCTAAACGGTGACTGTAATAACGCTTAAAGTCTGCTATAAAATCAGCTTTTTTCACGCCTAACTCAGGCAGGTCAGTGATACTAGAGCAGGGAGTGCTTTTTTTGAATATATTATTTGGCATTACTTTAGTAGGGGTTAAGATTAAAATTTTTTATAGACTATCTAAAAACATATACCATCAGTTATGATAAATCTACTGTCTAATATGATTAATTTACCACTCGACAATGGAACTTTTCTATTTGTAATATGGCTACCAACTTAGGCAGCTGGAAATAAATAATCTTCCAGTATTGGGCAGGATTTTTGTTCGTATTCAAGGCGTAGTAACCGGCGCATAG
>CAZLLL010000519.1:0-2780 GCA_964560255.1 uncultured Methylomonas sp. | reverse complement strand
GGTTCTACTCAGAACTTGACCGTAAAAAGCGTCATTTTTTTTGCGATTCAAAAAAAATGCCCCTTTTTACGTCAAGTGATGTATGCGTTATGTGCTTCAAAGAGTGAGATGCTTCACAAAATAGTAACTGATGATAAAGTAAAACCACCCAATTGAGAGACGCATTTTTATCTCAATACACCACCACTAAAAAAAACTAAAGAGGATTAATTCTATGAAATACTTATTATTCATAATGACTTTATTTCTGAGCACATCTGTCTTTGCTCATGGATACATATTGAATTCCCGTGCAAAGTTATGTGCACAAGGTATAAATCATAACTGTGGCCCAGTAACTTGGGAACCACAAAGTGTTGAGGGCACCGATCGATTCCCTTCAACTGGCCCTGCAGACGGCACAATCGCTGCAGCTGGCAGCTCAAGATGGGGCGCGCTCAACGAACAAACACCCTCGCGTTGGCATAGAGTTGATATGTTGTCAGGTACTAACACTTTTGATTGGCAATTAACAGCAAATCACGTAACCAGAGACTGGCGTTATTTCATCACCAAACAAAATTGGGATCAAACTCAGCCACTCACACGGGATGCTTTTGATTTGACTCCTTTTTGTTCCGTTTCCGGTAACTTTCAAAACCCTCCCTTTACCTTTTCTCATACCTGTAATGTACCAGTAAGAAGCGGTTATCAAATTATCCTGGGTGTTTGGGATGTAGGCGATACAACCCAGAGCTTTTATAACGTTATTGATGTACAAATGCCTGATGATGGCACGCCTCCACCCGTATCTGAGCTAAAGGATATAGGTGATATCAACCCTAGTTCAGATTTAAATGCAGGGGACATTATTCGCATTAGATTATTTAATGCGGGAGATGAGCTTATAGATCAAGCCATTGAAATGACCATTGCAAATGATGACCAAGGGAAAATGAATACATGGCCTAAACTGTTTGCAGAATTCATTAATACTCAAAATACTGAACTGCAGGCAGGAATAAAAGATGCTCAAGGCTATATTGTTCCAGTATTTGGAAAAAATGATGTTTTTACAGATATTTCCTCAGCTCTTACTCGAATAGAAATTGATGTCGATTTAGTTGAAGTGAGTGCTTTGCTGGACATTAGCCTGCAACAGACTACATTTAGTACGGGTGAGCCTATGCAATTGGTGGTTAATGCTACAGCTGACCCTGCAATGAGTATAACGGCAGAACTGTTTTTTCAGGGGGGTAGAATCGGCTATCAAGAGGCTCCTCTTTCGAGTAGTGCTCAGCTTCAGGTAGGGATACAAGATCCTCAAGTGGGCTCTTATCAGTTGATCATTATCGGTGAAACAGCAGATCATCAACATATTGTGCAAGAGAACTTTACGGTTACAGTATCTGATTCTGTTAATCCAGATAATTTTGTTTATCCTGACAACATTGGGAGTTATGTAGCGGGTGACTTAGTACGCGGCCAAGATGGAAATACCTATCAATGTCTTATTGCAGGCTGGTGTAATGGTAGTAGAACCTACTATGCTCCAGGACTTGGATTAGCATGGGGTAGTGCCTGGAAGCTTGTTTCTGAACAACCTGCTCCTGAACTAGAAGTAGAATTTACATATCCAAGTGGTCGTGATCAATATCAGCAAGGTACGATTGTCAAAGGGAGTGATAATAATCTTTATCGCTGCGATATTTCTGTCTGGTGCAATAGTCAGAGTGGTTATTATTATGCACCTGGGACTGGGTTGGAATGGAGTAGTGCCTGGACATCTCTCTAAGGAATCACGATAGCGCACATAACCAAAAAATCCTCGTGTCAAGTTAAATCCAGGGTTTTGGAACCGACCGAAAGGTCGTAAAATTAGTTAATATTACCCAGTGGGTGAGGGCAGAAAACCGCTCAATTCCCTCCTGACAAGATAGGCCATCCTTGTCAGTAATGAACCTGCGTGCATATCCAATAGGGTGTGTATGAAGCCAGGTGTAGTGAGTGCGTAGGCCGTGTCACTGATCTCCGAAAATTGTAGAATTGTGGTCGATAGGGAAAGTACCGATAACCCGCGATGGTAGCGGGGAAACTTACATTGAGCGGGTCTATGTTCTGTTTTTTATATTAAAAATACATTAATGATTAGAGTGTTATGGAAATCCGTATAAATAATAAAAATATAACATTAGAAATCAGGTATTTTTAATTGTATGTAACACATTGATTTTAAATGATTCTATATAAGTCGTTGAAACCTAATAAACTTAGTATAACCATTTGTTTTAAAATTAAAAGTTAATCGAAAAATATAAAACCATACCCGCTCAATGTGAGCATAGACAGAGCAAAATTGATAGACATTATCAAACTGAGAGTCAATGATGGTGGCCTTATAAGGCTCATAGGTAAATGGTTAAACGCAGGCGTAGTTGACAAAGAAATTCTCAGCTACAGCGACAAAGGAACCCCGCAAGGCGGAGTGATTTCTCCCGTGTTAGCCAATATATACCTACACCATGTACTGGATGAATGGTTCACAAACGAAGTCAAACCCAGAATGCAGGGACATTGCTTTATCGTACGATTTGCCGATGATTTCATCATAGGCAGTCAATACGAAGTCGATGCAAAAAGGATCATGCAAGTGATCCCCAAAAGGTTTGAAAAGTTTGGCCTGACCATACACCCAGAGAAAACCAAAATGATCCCGTTCGGAAAGCCGGCTTCAAAGAAAGAAGTTAGCAAAGGTGATGCGACATTCGATTTTCTCGGATTCACACACTACTGGGCGCGAA
>CAZLLL010000518.1:0-2797 GCA_964560255.1 uncultured Methylomonas sp. | reverse complement strand
GCCCACCCTACTTATTTTGTAAAGGAGTTGTCCCGTATTAAGTTGGTAGCCCAATAGCTTTAGCTATTATTGACTCTCATCAATTGCCCGGAAAACTCTGTAAATCTATATTAAAAAAATGTTTAATATTTATTTCTCAATAATTCTTATAAAATACTTATGCTCTGTCCATCTCCCTAAGACGGGACAAGCCATCATTTGTAGGGTGGGCAATCTTTTCTGCCCACCGAGGTTCAACTTGGTGGTGGGCAAAAAAAACTGCCCACCCTACTTATTTTGTAAAGGAGTTGTCCCGTATTAAGGAATGGGAATCAAATAACGTGTGCATTCTGACTTGTCTTTTTGTTCGCCTTCTGCGTTGCGGAAACAGTTACGTCGCTAGCTATGCGCCTGTTACCGCGCCTTGAAGGCAAACAAAAATACTGCGTCATAATTGCACAACTTATTCAATTCCCATTCCTAAGTTGGTAGCCAAACAATAGTTAAAGCGAATAAAATGAAAAAAGAAAACACAGTCCTATCGGATACTGAACAGTACAGTGGTGGTTATGCAAAGCACACCTTGAATGAGTTTTCCAAACGTAGTCTTGAAAGGGAAGGTGCTTTTTTCAAAGATTATATTAAAACAGGCCAAACCATTCTGGATGTCGGCTGTGGCCCAGGCTCACTGAGCTTGCAACTGGCAAAAAAAGTAGGGCCGCAAGGCTTTGTCCATGCGATTGATGTGCAGAGTGAACAGTTTCCCAGTAAACATGCTGAAAATATTCATTTTCAACAGGCATCTATCTATGAGCTGCCATTTGCAACGGGAACTTTTGATGCAATTCTTGCTCATGCCGTGTTGTACCACTTACCTGATCAGCATACTGCGCTTTTAGAATTAAAGCGAATATTAAAACCTGCCGGAATACTGGGCATTCGTGATGCGGAATTTGGCGGTGATGTCTGCTTTCCGGAGGTTAAAGATCTGGAATTTGCCTGGACAGTAGTCGAGGCCTGTTTTAATACAGCAGGTTCTGATATTTATTTTGGTCGTAAGCAAGCGAGTAGTCTGCTAAAAGCAGGTTTTGAAATCGTCACTCTGTCCGCTAGCTACGATATTTTTTGTAATTCCGCAGGATATAGCCCTCATAACTTTGCATTATTCTGGCAGGATTATATGCTACGTCATGCTGCCAAAGTGGGTTTTAATCGCAATGAAATAGAAAGAGCCCAAACGGCAATAGCACTTTGGGGGGATCAAAATAATGCGTATTACGGGCGTACGCGCTGTGAAGCTGTGGCACGTAACCCCGCATGAAATCAGATGGACTCGGTGTTGTCTTCCAGTTTACAGATTGTCATATATTTGATCCAGAAAGTGGTCAGCATCATAAAGGCATCGATACTAACGCGAGTCTTCTTGCGAGTCTGCAAGGTGCGCAAAAGATTGGAATACCTGATTTACTGGTTTTTAGCGGGGACTTGTCAAACGATGAAACCTTGGCTTCTTATCAGTTTTTAGCGACCGCGATTACACAATACTTTCCTCATGTAAGTTGTCTGCTACAAGCCGGTAATCATGATAGTCTTCCCGTCATGCAACAGGTCTTTCCGTATCAGAACTGTAGGCAAGATAAACTTATTCGGTTCGGGCACTGGGCAGTGTATATGCTGGAAACACAGCCGCTAGCAGGAGGCTGGTTTTATGCCGAGGTATTGCCAGAGGTCTATCAGGATCTGGATCAAATAGCTGTACAGGATGATATTCAAAATGTGCTGGTTTTTATGCACTATAATTTGGTTGAACTAAAATTTCGTGGTATAGAGTGCGGTGTTACTGAAACCATGCGATTGCGCCAGGCAATGCAGAACACAGGCAAGGTACGCTGTGTTTCTTCTGGACATATTCACCAGGAATATCACTGGCTGGAAAACGGTATTATATATACTTCAACGCCCCCTACCGGCATTCAGTCACGCCTGCCCAATGGTGAAGAAAGTAAAGAATGGATCGGATTTAAACGCTTTGAATTATTTTCCGATGGCAGTATTAGTATGGATACCTTGCGTATCTGCCCTCCTATAAAATAAAGAAATAAAGGGGTCAGTGTTATTTATTTTAAAGTATAAATGTAGATGGGCTAGTGTTTATGATGAGTTTTTTTTAAAATTTTAATTGGTTAATTCAAAAAGCGAAAATAGGTCTTTTAAATACACCACTTAACTCTGCCTCTTTGGTTTATTTGTTTTGATTGAAAAAAATATAACGTACTGATTGTTAATGAATATTCACAAGAACAACTCTATTTTCTAACTCTTCAACCTGGGCAGCTAATATTTCAACTAGATTCAAACAACAGAAACCGCTGCCTTATCGTCTATTTGGCTTAACTCTGGGTGGATGCTATCCAATGTATTAGAAATATCTGCTCTGTTCATGGGCTATAAGCTAATATATTTTTCAACAATTATTTTTTTGAAAGATGTTTAGTAGGGAATTTAAACAGGATACCTAAGGAATGGGCACGGAATAAGTTGAGCAACTGGCGCAGTTTTTGTTCGTATTCAAGGCGCACAAGCAGGCACATAGCAGGCTACGTAACTGCTTGTGCAACACTGAAGACGGACAAAAAGACAAGTCAGTTGCTCAAGTTATTTCGTGCACGTTCCTAAAGAGCGAGCATGAAATAAACTGAGCAACTATCGGTGCGAATTCATTCGCACGGTATGACTAAATTTGAATCTACAACTTTGTGTTAAAAATTTGCTCAAGTGTGTCATGCATATTCCTAAAAAATAAATACGGTTGAACAAT
>CAZLLL010000517.1:0-2802 GCA_964560255.1 uncultured Methylomonas sp. | reverse complement strand
TCCAAAAAGAGAAATTTACTTTAACTCCTACGGTCAGGACTTCGACAGCCTAGGGGGTAACTACCACGGCTTTCTCATCAATACCTTCGCCAAAGTGAAAATATTCTCATTTTGTCAAATTCATCGACGTGTAAGCTATTGATTTACATAGATTGAAACTTGGTATTTTTGGCACAAATCAAAACTGGCGAAGGTATTGTCTCATAAAACCCTGTTTTTAATTATGCCTATAATAGGAAACAATACCCATTGCATAATTCATGCCGTCCTAAATAACGCTAATTTAATGCTCTATAAAGAGTTGGCATGAAATCATGCTAGTATTTTAATTGTTTATAAAAAAGAAATAATAAAATTATTGACCATTTCAAGAAATCCATTACAAATAAGGCCAGTGCATAGCTAAGATAAAGGGTCTATGTAAAACGAGGGCTGTTACATGGTAACGGGATAGTGCTAACGGATAACAACATAGCTAATCAAGATAAGGAATTATCCAGGCTACAAGGTGCGGTTGATGAACTGGAGCTTGAGCGGGTAGCGATGAAGAAACAATTAAAAGCGGGAGCTGGTGATTGTGAGGCTAAGCAGGTACTTAATAAACGTGTAATTGAATTAACCAAGCAGCTTAAAGAGTCGGAAAGTTTGCGCACTGATGAAGAGCTTAGGCAGTATTGCAATGAACTGGCAGAAGAAAACGCGCGGTTACGTAAGGGGCAAAATCCAGAAAGCAAGCAAGGGGCTAAACAGTCGAGTGACAACGGCGGTTAGTTAATTAGTGGTATTCTGGAAACAGGAAATAACAAAATTTCAGGCGGTCAATTGATCGCTTTTTTTGTGCCTAGTATTTTTTGGCAATGGTTGCAATTTAAAAACGCGCTATAATTTCACACGCTATCATTGAATGTCATGTTAACCCGCTTTTTTCGTGTACCAATGCGTGTACCAAAAATGAATACAAGATATTTTTATATGTTAAATATCAATTATTTATCATGCTACTAAATATTCAAGTCCAGAATATAGAGTAAACTATCACCTACTATCATACTGTCCCACTTATTGTAAGTGCCTCCCCCCCCCTCTACCTAACAGGCGGGGATAGGGGAGAGGTTTTATTAAAAAAACTTTTTTCCACCCTTGATCTTCGAAACGGAATGTGAAGAACTACCAATTATTGTTTAAAAATCTGACTAGTTTAACCGTATCAGATTCAATTTGATAAATGAGCATTAAATCTCCAGAAATATGACACTCTCTAAAATTATTCCATTCACCAGAAAGCCCATGATCTTTATATTCTGCTGGCACAGGCTTATGTTTAAATAAAAAATAAAGTATTTCAAC
This sequence comes from uncultured Methylomonas sp., assembly GCA_964560255.1. Lineage (GTDB taxonomy): Bacteria > Pseudomonadota > Gammaproteobacteria > Methylococcales > Methylomonadaceae > Methyloprofundus. The sequence goes on along the minus strand of CAZLLL010000517.1, from coordinate 1,455 downwards.
AAACTTAGTAAAATGCTTATCGCTCATTTTTAGTTTATTTTCATCACGACTAAAGGCTTTAGTTTTAGTCAATATCATTGGGCTAAATTATTTTTTAGCTCTTCAATCGTTGTGGTTTCCATATTGCGATTAGCACGGGCATCTTCCATCGCCTGTATCGTTTCCTCATTGGGAATTTTTAGCTCAAAAGGAATACCTCTGTTTATTTTAACTTGCTCAAAAAACATGGTAATCGCTTGAGTGGTTGTAATACCTAGCTGAGAAAGTATTAATTCAACTTCGTTTTTTAACTCGGGCTTGATCCGGGCATTGATAATGGCTGTTTTCATGGCATTTTCACTTGTGTTTCAAATGTAACACGCACTATAGAATAATCTTTATTGAAGCACAACAATTCTTTAAATAACATCAACTAAAACGAGGTCAGGTCCCAGCAATAAAGGAGCCCAATAAAAAACACAAAAGGTGTCAGGTCTTGAATAATGGGGGTCAGGTACAAATTAAAAGGACATTGATCCCTCAGGTTACTCAAATAAAGGTATGTTTTATTTAATTTGTACCTGACCCTAATTATCACAAATCAATATCTCATCTCGTTCAAACTTGAGATGCTGGACGGGATTTTATCCCATCCATAACGTTTATGATTCATGACATTACACAATACTTCTTATTGCACTCAAACTTTAAACGATTGAATACCCCGCCTCGCTCAGGTGCCCCAAAATTAATATTTTTTTGTTGCTGGGAATTTATTGAGACTGTTTAGTCAATAGCGTGTTTTTGGTACGAATAAATACGAATCTACGATAATTTTGCCATCCATAGACCCTCTTAACAATTAAGCTATTTTCGTTGATACACAGGGATACTCTGCTTTACATCGACCTGACAGGTGGGGCGGGGGAGTTAAAAACCAGAAATACAAGGTTGCAGGTTCGAATTTATTCGCAACTACAGTTACTCAGTTTTTTTCGTGCACGTTCCTAAATCACTTTTTGGATAGATTTTTTAGCAATTTTTTTAGCTGATTTTTTATTATCAGGTTGTTTTTTTATAACCGTTTTTACAATTTTCTTTACCACTGATTTAGCGTCTTTTTTTGTTACAAGTTTTTTTGCTACTGCTTTTTTAGTGACTTTTGCCACAACTTTCTTGATTGTTTTTTTCTTTATTGCTTTTGACATTGTCATTTCCTTGATTTAGGGGGGGGGATAAGTTCCAATAACTCACTTTAGGAATGAGTAATCATATATTTATTGTGGTTTAAGGTCAACTAAAATAGACTTATTATGTTATCTGTTTTTCGTATAATGCACAGTCAATGGTAGTCATTATCCACTACCAAATATTCCGCCTTAAAGAAATAATCGGCTACCAACTTAATACGGGACAACTCCTTTACAAAATAAGGGAGCAGGAAATTAATAATCGTCCAACTGAAAAAATATAATA
>CAZLLL010000516.1:0-2805 GCA_964560255.1 uncultured Methylomonas sp. | reverse complement strand
AGACGGACAAAAAGACTCGCAATATTGGATGATTATTTGTTTCCAGCTCCCTAAGTTCACTACAATAACTGGAGATCCACCCGTCTATTTAACTGGTGGTCGCTGTCATCATCACCTAAATACTTTAAATTCTGCTCGCCTTTTCCCTGCGTTTGCAAAGAATACCTGAGCGTGGGATTATACTTGCTCAGTGCATCTTTCACCGCCTCCGCTCGGCGTTTAGATAAATTTAAATTATAAGCATCATCGCCTTGTTTATCAGTATGCCCAATCAATAAACCAGCTTGCTTATCTTCCAGTGCTTTAGCTAATTCATCCACTTGGCGTCGGCCATCAGGGGTAAATTCGGTGCTGTTAAATTTAAAAGTAATACTGTTAAAACTAATCCGGAGACTAGCACCAGCACCTTTTGTATTCTTAGATATATTTATTTGCTGAGTAATCTCTGCCGCACTGGCTATATGATTGGCAGCCTGAAGATCAATATCCTTGCGCAAATTCAGCATCCATTTAGGCGAGTTTTCTTTATTAATAGCATACGCTACTTCCATTAGGCCACTGGCTTGCTGTAATTGATTTTGTTGGGTATATACTAAAGCCATACGTGCAAAGACCTTAGCCTCAAGCGCACTATTTTGACCCGCATAATTATGTGCACTACGCAAACTGACTAAGGCATCGCCATAGTGCTTTAACTTTATTTGCACCACGCCTTGATTATAAAACACCGTATAATTTGGACAGCGCTCAGCTGATTGCGCAAACCCCTCTAAAGCCTGCTGATACTGCTGACTTTTTTTAGCTTGAACCGCCTGTTCATAATAGGCTTTCGCCTGTTCGCATTCAGCATAGACAGAACCACTCAATAGCAGCGAAAGCATAAACAAATATTTTATTTTCATTATCATTAATCCTTAGGTTTAGCCACAGTTAACACATCCAGCTCGGCATAAGCAAATTGAGCGGTTTCAGTATATTTCATTAATTTTTTATATAAATCCGAGTGTAAAAGCAAGACCTCTTTCTTGATAAATTCTTTTAAAAAAGGCGGCTCTTGAGCAAAGCCAAGTGCAATTAAATGGTCAACTCCCACAGGCTCTTGTACAAGAATCCAGTCCTGCTTATTTATACTAGGAATATATTTTACTTGCTGTGCGGGAATTACCCGTGTTTCATGGGAAAAATAAGGATATAAGGGCTCAATAACGCCTTTTGAATTCACATTCAACAGAACTAAATAAACAGGCTTCTCACTACGCACACTAAACGCCAATGTATCTCCCAGCTCTACTGTATTTCCTGAGAGTCCTTCTTTTACAGCCATATCAATATTAATCGATGCGCGCTGCTGTAATGTTTGCCGGAAATGCTTTATCAATGCTTCGTGTTGTACCCGATCAACAATCGCTGGATTCTTAAGTGAACGTAATGTTGTTATTAAATCCCCGGCTTTATTGCGCAGTTGATAATCGCGACCTAGTTTTTGCAAATTTAAGTCTGCGGGAGATGCACTTATTTTAAGATGTGGGCGTTGTTTAAGTGCATTGATTAACTCTGGATCAGGAGGGGTTATTGAGACACTCAGCAGTGCAGAAACAGTGCTGGCAGCACTGGACAGACTTGTATGTTGCCCCAGCACCGACAATAAGCTTAATGACCGGTGATCTTCAGTAAGGGCGGGTGAAATATAGGGATCATGCGGGTAGCCACGCATATTCATAAATGTTTTTACCGCCACAAGTAATTCTCTGTAATCGGTTTTTCCATCCTTATTTGTATCCGTGTTCAGCTTTCCCGACATGCCCCGCAACAGGGCATCGGTAAACGCACCGTGTGGCTCATTATCCAGAGTAGAGTTCTTTGATAAGGAGTATCGGGGGATATCCTTCGCCTTTTCTTTAGGGCTTGCAGCCGAGAAAAAGACAATATTATGATAGGGATACGGCTCGCTCTGTTGCATAATCACAGGATAGCCCATATCCTCATCTTCTTCATCGTAGCTATTTACATTAATCTTAGGAGTACGGCTGGGTAGTGAATTGAGCTGTCCCCGATTAGCACTCCCTGAAAAACAGCTATCAAACGCCATAAAGACATGCGCCTGTTTTTTATCCAGCTCCAGGAAAATAGGCCGTAAATCACGCTTACCGATAATCAGACTATTAATAACACTTTGTTTATCCAAGCCTTTTTTTAAATATCCATAAGGGACAATCGCACCACTATTAGAATATAGGCTAGGTAAACCAGCAGGCCCTTGCGGACTTTTTTTATCGTAGACACTGGTACCATGCCCACTAAAATAAATAAAAATCTGGTCATTGGCTTGCGCATTGTCTTTTAGTGCGGTTAATTCTTTTAAAATATTTTCACGCGTGGCATCATAATTTACCAGCGTTTTAATATTTACTGATTTAAACCCCCAGTGTTGTTGTAATGTCTTTTTTAATGCGCTGACATCATATTCAGGCCCTTCAAGCTGATCATATTTTCCCTGATAACTGCTGACACCTATTAATAAGGCTTTATTGGTTGCAAAGGTATTGGTACTTAGGCAAAGTAACAGTGCTGAGCCTAGAGCTTTTAGAATTGTTTGTTGCATAATACATTTCCTGAGTTTTTATAAATCCCCCGTAGGAGAGACTTCAGCCGCGATAAGCTGCATAGTTTCACGGCTACCAACTTAAGACGGGACAAGCGATAACTTGTAGGGTGGGCAATCTTTTCTGCCCACCGAGATTCAGCCTTGATGGTGGGCAAAAAAAACTGCCCACCCTACAAATGATGGCTTGTCCCGTCTTAAGT
>CAZLLL010000515.1:0-2811 GCA_964560255.1 uncultured Methylomonas sp. | reverse complement strand
ACCATTAGTCACTTTCTCACTGATTTGCGGCGTATGTGGTATTGGTGATGTTGGAATGCTCGGTCGGGTCGGACTAAAATCATTTTTGCTTTATATGTTAACAACTGCAATGGCAATCAGTCTTGCCTTGACTATTGCTATTATTATCGGGCCAGGAAAAGGGGGCGAAACAGCCATCATTGAAAATTCCGGGTTTATTGCAAAAGATGCACCGCCCCTAACGGATATTTTAATCAATATTATCCCGAGCAACCCAATTAACGCTTTTGCGAATGGAGAAATGCTACAAATCATTTTCTTTGTTATTTTATTCGCTATCGCCATGTTAATGAGTGACGATGCTGGAAAAAACCTGGCCAGAAGCGCAGAAAAACTCAATCAGGTCATGATGAAAGTTGTTATTTTAGTCATGGGTTTTGCACCTATTGGTGTCTTTTGCCTAATGGCTAAAACTTTTTCAGAACAGGGTATTGGTTTAATTTTACCGATGTTTGGTTATTTTTCGGTTACCGTTGCCTGTCTGTTGATACATGCCTTTGGTACTCTAAATCTGTTATTAATAAGCATGGCAAAATTAAATCCTTTTATTTTCTTGAAAAAAATACGTTCGGCACAAATTTTTGCTTTTAGTACAGCAAGTTCCAATGCCACTATTCCCATTACCTTGCAAGCAGTAGAAAAGAGAATCGGAGTACACAACTCAATCGCTTCTTTTACTGTCCCCTTTGGAGCAACGATCAATATGGACGGTACAGCCATTATGCAAGGCGTAGCAACCGTTTTTATCGCTAATGTTTACGGAATTGATCTTGGATTAAGCCAGTATTTAACCATTATCAGTATGTCGGTACTGGCATCAATTGGAACGGCAGGTGTTCCGGGGGTTGGACTGATCATGCTGGCCATGGTGTTTAATCAGGTAGGGTTACCTGTTGAAGGAATAGGTTTGATTTTAGGCGTTGATCGTTTGTTAGATATGGTTCGCACAGCTGTCAATATAACGGGGGATGCAACGGTAAGCTGCATTGTTGCTGCGGGCGAAAATGAGATAGATTTAGATGTCTTTAACGATCCAGATGCTGGCGTTATGACAGATGTAGCATTCCCCCCTAAGAGATAACAATTATCGGCTACCAGCTTAAGACGGGACAAGCCATCATTTGTAGGGTGGGCAATCTTTTTTGCCCACCGAGGTTCAACTTGATGGTGGGCAAAAAAACTGCCCACCCTACTTATTTTGTAAAGGAGTTGTCCCGTATTAAGTTGGTAGCCCAATTATCTACCAGAATAAGGGATATATAGCAGGAGTGGCACGCTTTAATTATTTGTGAAAAGCAATAGCTGATATGTACTCCTGCATAGGAATGGGAATGAAATAACGGGTACATTTGACGCAGGATTTTTGGTATCCTGTTGAAATTCCCTGGTAAACCTGATTTTGAAAAAACAAGTATCTTTGCGTATCAATAGGTTATGTTTTTAGAATTTGAAATTATCAGGGAATTTAAACAGGATACGATTTTTGTTCGTCTTTGAGGTGCGTAAGCAGGCTACGTAACTATTTACGCAATAAAGAAGACGGACAAAAAGACAAGTCAAATGCACAAGTTATATTATCACATTTCCAAGTGACTCGCTATACATAACCTACCCATATTTGATACCTACCTGAAACGTTTTGAGCTTGGTAATAGATGCTCCTCTATCCCCTGACATTACTCCGTTTAAGGGTAGCATAATCAAAAACTCAAAAAAACAATTATTGTTCTACATTTGACTTATGATTGATTTTTACCCTATCATCATAAAGGTCTGACTATCGTTCAGGTTTATAAATCAATAGTTTCGGCATAAAAAGAGTTGTCAGCATAGGATGTTTATAATGCTAAGCAACCATTCCATTCCATTACAAGCGGATAGTACGCTATTTATTAGCTGACTTTAGCCTGTATCTTAAGAGGGTATAACATGAAAGAAAAAATGATTTTAACTTCAAGTATTTTTCAGCACATTAAGCGTGCTATCCATCCAGTAAACGTTCTATCTTATTCTACAATCAAGCAGAAATTAAATGTCGACTTTGTATCCGATATATTCAATTTTATTCACAATAAAATACACGTCATAATTTCCATTTTATTACTGGCACTGATACTACCATCCGCTGCAAATGCACATAGAGGCGCACAGGGTGAAGTAGATACCTGCCGAATTTCGGTAGGCTCAGAAGTGATTCACTTTTCGGCTTACACGCCCACCCTGACAGGAGGGAAAAGCTTCTGTCATATTATTCCAGAAGTAGGTCTAACTGATTTAGTGATTGACTATGAGGGTAAAAAACTACGCCATACGACCGTTGAATTTGAAGTCACAAAAGAGCCAGAAGGAAGCCGGGTGTATTACCATAATCCTGAGAAAATAAAAAAAGGGTCTATTGATGCTAAAGTTGATTTTTCCAAATTTGGAGCAGGTAATTATTTACTCCACGTCACGGTACTCAACCAGGGTGAAACGATTGATTCCCACTTACCTTTTTCTGTGGGCCTGGAAGCTGATAAAAGTGCAATTCCAAATAAAATACTTATTCCCTTTATTATCATTGTGCTTATCTTTGCGGTCATGTTCTTTATGTCTAAATCTAATAAAAAACAGCCTCCCGCCGCGTAGAGCGGACTTAAGTCCGCTTTGTGGTGAGAGCTTATCCACATAAAAAGAACGTAGTTTACGGATGAGGCACGAATCCCTACAAAATATATCACAATTATAAAGGTTGGGTGGCGTGCCTCAGTAATAATATTGCGTTAAAATAAT
>CAZLLL010000514.1:0-2813 GCA_964560255.1 uncultured Methylomonas sp. | reverse complement strand
GCGCAAGTCTTGCTGACGTGATATCTGTGCTGCCCTAAGATTTAAAGTAGATACGCTCAGATTTTGTTTATGAACCGAATGCTTATATCAACTGGAAAACAGAAAATAATCTCGGAGAATTCCAGGTTTCACTGGATGCGGGAGGCTATATTTTTCAAAATAATTCTGCCTATACTCATGGTTTTTTAGATCTCGTTATTGAGCAAGCGCTGACAGAAAAAACAAAGATATCGCTACTTTATGATTTTATTCCTGGTTTGTTTATAGGTAAGAATTCAATACCACAAATACAGCATAGTGCAGCTGAAGAACACGCGGAATACGAAGCAGATGAAAAATTAGACAGTCATATACTCGCACTGCATCTAGATCAGCAATTAACTGAACAGCTGATTTTACGAGGCCTGCTTCGTTATGGAATTCGATTATACGACCAGCCTTTTAACTATCGTGATACGCAATTTTTTACTGTTGGTTCGCATATTGAGTGGTTTATTACCCCAGATATAGAACTGATGCTAGGTTATCATTTTGAACGTGGGTATACCCACTCAGATAAGACCGTGCAATATCAGGATGATATTGCCTATATCAACCATTTTGCATCAGCAGAACTTAAAATTCGGTTGCTGCACGACCTTTTCCTACTCGCTATCTTTGACTACGAGCACAATGATTTTACTAGCTCTTATAAAGATGATATTCATTATAAAGGCAATGAAAATGTTTATCAGGGTGAACTGGAGATTTTGTACGAATTAACTGAGATAACCACTCTCAAAGCCGGTTGGCAGCATGGTAACAGAAAATTTAATTATGAATCGCATAATGTACACAATAACAATGTATGGATAGGTGTTGAATTTCATTTTTGATCGCATTAATATAAATTAATGCTTATCCATTTAAGACGGGTCAGATCTGCGTCGTAAAAAGCATGAAGTTAATTAAGAAAAAAACGGCACCCTTTATTTTACAGTTTACATATAACAGGTATGTAATTGCTTTAGCTATTGCTGAATTTATACAAAGCCAAAGCTTTTTAACTCCTGAGCTATCTACTTTCAAGATTATATGTCTACACTTTTTTTGTATAATAAATAGTATCCCTTTAAGGAATGATAACTGATGCAGCCAGAACGTTGCTATCTGTTGCTTGCGCAGTACCATAAACGACAGCTAGATAAGCTCCAATACTTTTAATTTCAGCCTCACTGAGCCATGCACCATAGGCGCGTTTCATTTTAGCTACCTCAGCTGTCCATTGAACCTGATTCATTCCAGGAGGCTGAAAAGCTATATAGTCAACTGAGTGACACATCACACACTTCTGCGTGGCAAGCTTATAACCAGGTAATTCAGATACAGGTAATTCGGCAGTTTCCGCTGGCAATGTAATTTGCTTCGATTCAGCATAAATCTGAGGAGAAACTCCAGCAGAAATCAATATAAAACCGAGGCTTAAGCAAGTACTTTTTATTCTATGCATAACATTGTCCTCAAACAATGGTGACTGGAGTGGATTCAATAACATGCCGCCGATACCCAGATGGGTTCCAATCGGCTTTAAGGGGTTGCACTTCGCCATTATTGTTGCTAGCACACACCATCAATACAGTGCTGCCTTTAGACGTAAAAGTCGTAACTAATTTCCATTCACGGAATGAGAAACGCCCCAGACTTTCACCCATCGTCGCGGCTCGCCATGTTTGGCCACCATCTATCGAAACATTCACTGCTTTCAAACCTACCCCGCTATCAAAAGCAATGCCTTTTAATTCTACCCTGCGCGCAACAGGCAACTGATCGCCCGAAGTCACACTGGTGATAAAACTACGTACTGGTAAAGTAGATATTGGGCGCGTTTTATCAGCTTGCGTACCGGGAGCTATGCAGAGGCAGTCGTTATCAGGAACCTGATAGGCTTTATTCATATAAAAAGCGTTATGCCCTTTAAACGAATGATCTAAGACAACAATCTCTGATAAATGCTTTACCCAATAAGTGCCAAAATAGCCTGGTACAATCAGTTTTAAAGGATAACCATTCAAAAAAGGTAAGTCCTGCCCATTCATTCCCCATGCCAGCATCGGTTCAACACTCAGCGCATGCTCTATATCAAGCGCCTTACGAAAATCAGGTGTTCCAGGCAACACCGGCTTGTCCAGACCATTGAATACCACTTGTCTGGCATCAGACTGTACGCCTGCCTTTTCAAGAACCGCTCTGAGTGGTACACCCGTCCAGCGTGCATTACCCATTGCCCCATGGCTTAACTGCGCACCAAATACACGCGGTGATGAGAATCCACGACTGTTACCTGAACATTGGTTAACCGCAACAACTTCAACTTGTTGCGCCATTGATTTAAGCTCATTGAGGGATAACGTTAAGGTTTTTTTAACCGCACCTCTGATGTTAAGACGGTAATCCTTCAGGTTAATAGAAGTAGGAAAGTTAGCTAAATGATAACGCACATAAAATGCATCATTCGCAGTAATCACACCGTCATTATAAACACTAAAAGGTGTTTCCAGATGAGGCGGGCGACTGTGAACCAAAATTAACTCACGCTTCTCTGGGAAGCGAACCAATGGACGCGAACCACCTGCGAAAGTAACACCTTCACCACTATTCTGGGCTGCACGACTCACAAGTGGTGCAGCAGTCAAGGCAAGTACTCCTGTATTGCGTAAAAAACGGCGACGTGAACTTGCAATTTTTGTTTTATTATCAGTCATATAATCAGCTTTCATGGTATTAAGGAATGGGAATCAAATAACGTGTGCATTCTGACTTGTCTTTTTGCTCGC
>CAZLLL010000513.1:0-2821 GCA_964560255.1 uncultured Methylomonas sp. | reverse complement strand
GAAAAGATTGCCCACCCTACAAATGATGGCTTGTCCCGTCTTAGGGAGATGGAAATAAATAATCATCCAATATTGCTAGTCTTTTTTCCCGTCTTCTGCGTTGTAGCAACAGTTACGTAGCCAGCTATGCACCTGTTACTACGCCTTGAATACGAACAAAAAGACAAGTCAGAATGCACAAGTCATTTGATTCCCATTCCTATATAACCCGCGATATCTTAGTTCTCACGTTTAAATACGGACAAAAATCCTACGTCAAGTACACAAGTTATTTCAACCTCCCTTTCCCTATTGCAATACCTACCCCATTTAAGCGATAATATCCGGTTACATTATTTAGCAGATATTCCGCTTTAAAGCAGAACGCAAGTTTTGGAAAATACTATGAAAAAAACCATGTACGAAAAGATCTGGGATAGCCATTTTGTGGCAGAAGTCTCAGGTCAGGCCCCTTTATTATATGTTGATCGCCATTTAATGCATGAGGTCACTAGTCCTCAAGCCTTTGAAGGACTAAGGCTCGCTAAACGCAAAGTACGTAATCCTCATAGTATTCTGGCGACGATGGATCATTGCGTACCGACCAAAGATAGGGATTTACCGATTGCTGATCCCATTGCGAGAAAACAAATAGAAACGATGGCAGATAACTGTCAGGAAAATGGTTTAAACCTCTATGATATGAAAAACCCGAATAATGGGGTTATTCATATTGTCGTTCCTGAACACGGCTTTGTTCACCCTGGCATGGTTGTGGTTTGTGGTGATAGCCATACTGCAACGCATGGTGCTTTTGGTTCTTTAGCGTTTGGTATTGGCACTTCCGAAGTTGAGCATGTGATGGCCACGCAAACATTACCCCAGCAAAAATCAAAAACACTATTAATTCAGATTGACGGCGAGTTATCTAAATATGCCTCTGCTAAAGATATCGCGCTGGCGATTACTGGAAAAATTGGTACGGCGGGTGGCAATGGTCATGTGATTGAATATGCAGGGAGTGCCATTAGGAACCTGTCTATGGAAGGCCGTATGACGCTGTGCAATATGGCGATAGAAGCGGGTGCCAGGGCTGGGCTTGTTGCGCCGGATGAAAAAACATATGCCTACCTAAAAGGCCGTGAATTTACCCCTTCTGGTGATCACTGGGATAAAGCACTTGCCTACTGGAAAAGCCTACCGAGTGACGAAGGTGCTGTGTATGATAAGGTTGTTACAATAAATGCAGCAGATATTGAACCTCAGGTAACCTGGGGTACATCTCCAGAACAAGTAACCGGCATAACCGGTATTGTCCCAGCTCCTGAAGATTTTGATGATGAAATCAAACGGCAATCCTGTACCAATGCCTTGGAATATATGGGGTTAACTGCGCATACTAAAATGACTGATATTCCCGTTGATTTGATCTTTATTGGTTCATGCACTAACGGGCGTATTGAAGATTTTCGCATTGCTGCTGAAGTCACTAAGGGGACTAAAGTTGCTGACAAAGTAACAGCCATTGCTGTACCTGGCTCATATCATGTAAAAAAACAAGCTGAAGATGAAGGCCTAGATAAAATATTTATTGAAGCAGGCTGGGAGTGGCGTGACCCGGGTTGCTCGATGTGTCTGGCAATGAATGGTGATGAACTGACTGTGGGGCAGCGTAGTGCATCCACTTCAAATAGAAACTTTGAAGGCCGTCAGGGAAAAGGCGGAAGAACGCATCTGGTGTCACCTGCCATGGCTGCTGCGGCTGCATCAGCAGGTCATTTTGTTGATATTCGTAACCTTTAAAAGAAATCGCGGAACTATTATGCAAGCCTATACAAAACATGAAAGCATTGCTGCTTTAATGAATCGCAGCAATGTCGATACCGACCAGATTATTCCCAAGCAATTTCTAAAAAAAGTAGAACGCACTGGCTTTGGACAGCACTTGTTTCACGACTGGCGTTTTAATGACGACGGGAGTGATAATGCCGAGTTTGAATTGAATAAACCTGCCTTTAACGGTGCAAATATACTGGTTGCCGGTGATAATTTTGGCTGTGGTTCTTCGCGTGAACATGCGCCTTGGGCGATAGCTGACTATGGATTTAATACCATTATTTCGACCAGTTATGCAGATATATTTTACAATAACTGTTTTAAAAACAGCATACTGCCCATCGTTGCCACGAAAGAACAATTAGCCAGCTTAATGAATGAAGTTGCTGCCAATGAAGGAGTTAAATTTATCGTTGATCTGGAAAATCAGCAGTTAATTACGCCTGCTGGTAATGGCTTTACATTTGATGTGGACTTTGTGCGTAAAAAAAATTTACTAGAGGGTTTAGATGATATTGGATTAACGCTGCAACACCTTGATCTAATAGATCAGTATGAAGTGAAACACAAACAGGCTTACCCTTGGCTTTGGGTTTAATATCAGTTTTTTAGGTGGTGACTTCTATTAGCTGTTAATGCGATTACTACCAAGAAAAGCCCGTTGACGCAATAATTATTATGATATTAAACAATTAGTTATGTATTTACCGTATTATGCACAGTCAATAGTAGTCACTACCGTTTTTTAGAGCGGACTTCCGTCCGCTATGCGTACATTTGTAACCGTTTAGTCCCCATTCTTATCAAGGAGGGGTTAGAGGAGGTTTTATTAGAAAAAGGCTCCTCAACTCCCATTTTACAAAGGGAAGTCTGAACAGCGACGCACATTTAGATATTTTAATTTTTATAGAAGGGGCTTTAGCTGAATTTGATACAAAGGATTCGTGCTAAGGAATGGGAATTGAATAAGTTGTGCAATTATGACGCAGGATTTTTGTTTGCCTTC
>CAZLLL010000512.1:0-2832 GCA_964560255.1 uncultured Methylomonas sp. | reverse complement strand
TTAATGCCCTTAAATTATTTTTCTGAGTTAGACAAGTAAGAAAAATTCCGACTATGATCTCATTGGGCTTAGGTGCGAAATTTAATTTGAGTGGCTTTTCAGTCTGTTCATACCCTATTAACACATGTCTGATTACTTGTTTAGATTTCCGGCTATAAGAAACAACTGCGGCCTGATTAGTCAATATAGCAAGGTCTGATAATAAAGGTGCTGTATAAGCTGAATTGTCGGCAACATAAGCGTGGTTTATAAATATAAACTTAAGTGAGTTCATATGCGCTGCTGCAGACAATGCGGTACATTCTGCAGAATGGTTATGTGCAACCAAAATACCTTTTAGATTATTATGAGACAATATCCGTTTATATCGAGCATAAAAGACAACTGTACTAAAAACCACACATGCAGGCATAAACTGAAGAGTTGAACTACATCGTCTGGCAAATTTATAAAGCCGAGGTGTCATGAGAATATAATTAAATGCTTCTACCCAGTTTTTTGGATCAAATATATTCTTTCTTGAAATATTTAAATCCAGGGTTTGTGTGTCTAATAATTTTTTTTTAATAAAATTGATTGATTTGTGCTCATTCGGGAAGGAAGCAAGGCAGAGTATATCGGCACTTTGTTGAGATAAAGGCTTTATCCTTATATAGCATACTAGGCCATAACACAAAAGCATAAAAGCAGCTATAAAGGTACATGCCGTTTTTTTAAAGACATAATAGACAGCACGTATTAACTTATTTTTCTGACTTATATCTTCAAATAATTTTAAATAATGTGGAGCCTCATGAACACGTTTAACTGTCAGGACTGCTCTAAGTAATGTATACATAAAATGAGATCAGGTATATTTTGCGATTCAAAATAAATGTTAAGAAGACTTTTTCAGTGTTTCGCCAAGCCGACTACCTAGCAGTTTCATGTTAAGAAATGCACACGATACGCTTGAGAAACCAACTTTTTTGTCCGTCTTTAGGGGGTTATACAAACTTTACATGACTTACTAGCGCAAAGTGTATGAGCCTTAAATACGGATAAAAATTCCGTGCCTATTCCTAAGCTTGTTGACCCGCAATCTTAACACTGTCCAAGTCCGATGAAGTTGATTTTCTATAAACATACAAGACAAAGAGGCCGATTAACAGTGAAGAAACTAGGTAAGATACACTCGTAGCAATAATGACACCTTTTACACCATATGACAGTGCCCATAAATAGCTCAGGATAATATTTAAAATAATACAAAAGAAACTACAAACAGACATTAAAATGGCATTTTTCTTGAACAAAAGGAAAGCCTGGTTATGGAGAAAATATCCCTGCATTACAAAAGCCGATAAAACCCAGGAAATTAACGGAAAAGCAGCATAAAAAGATTTTCCTATCGCAAGAGGTGCCACAAAAATACTAATAAAATAAAAACCTAGGGCAGCAACGGGTAATACCAGAAAAAAACTGGTTGAAACCAGTCCAATCTCAGACTTATCTTGTTCATTATGTCTGATTAGACGTTGAAAAAGCCATGGCATCCAGGCAAATAAAAATCCGTTTATAACGATAAAAAATGCCGAGCCAAAAAGTGCTGCTACGCCATATAGCCCATTCTCATGTAAACCTAAAATATTGGTTATCATCATGCGATCAGTCAGTGGAATAATCACAAGGCTGAGGCCAGTGGGCAGATAATACAAGCCAAATTTTATAAGCTCTTTAGCTTTTTTAAGTACTTGCGCATTTATTCTGAACGTTAAATCGCGGGATAACCACCAGGCTCCTAAGAAAAAAGTAATGAATAACCCGCTTATTTTTCCTAGTATTGCCCCTTGCCAATCCCAGTCATAGAACACTAGTGTCACAGCCAAGCCTATGGCAACACTCGATTGTAATAAGTGCAAAAGAATAAACCGTTTTTTGTTGTTTTCAAACTGATTAAACGTTAACAAAAAATAAAATAAACTGTAAAGGTAAGCTGTTACAACAATACTGATCATCCACGACTCAGGAAATTTTAACCAGACTGATAGCTGACTTTTGGTAAAAAAGACGATAACAGATAGCAACAAAGTAAGTACAGAAGTAAGCAAGAAGGAAGATAGAATAAATTCCGACAAAGTGTCTCTTTTCAGCTCAAAATAGTGCATTTTCAAGGCATCCTGTACACTTAAGCTGATTATCGGGCGCAAAAAGGTAAATAGTGCTATAAATAATACCCAGATACCATATTCTTCTGGACTCAATTTACGCGTTAGCATCACTGCTAGAATAAACGGTGCCAGTGCTTCGATACTGTTTGCCAAAGCATAAATAATAGACGAAGTGTATAGCTTTCTAAGTAGATGATGGGTCATTAATTTACACCAGATATTGATATTGAAGCCAAAGGAGCAAAGTACAAAAATATTAACCGTTCAGTCCTCCCTCCTTATCAAGGAGGGGTTAGGGGGAGGTTTTATTAGAAAAAGTCTCCTCAACTCCCATCTTACAAAGGGGATCTGAACAGTTACGTGTAAACGATAGCTTATGTGGGTATATAATCTGAGCACTTTTATGCTACTAAATTAAGAATGGCACATTATCTGGATTTGACAAGTTTTTATAGTCATTTTTGCGAAACGGGGTATTCACCCCGTTTCAAACGTTTAGTGTTTGACATGCCTAGGTATATTTGCTCATAAGGGGAATAATATTCGTGACGAATGGGATGAATATCTTGCCTATTAGTATAGGCTTATGTTTGCTACTGACTCACTTAGGAATGGGAATTGAATAAGCTGTGCAATTATGACGCAGTATTTTTGTTTGCCTTCAAGGCGCGGTAACAGGCGC
>CAZLLL010000511.1:0-2833 GCA_964560255.1 uncultured Methylomonas sp. | reverse complement strand
GAACAAAAATCCTGCCCAATATTGGACGATTATTTATTTCCAGCTCCCTAAGGTTTTCAATATAGACCATGCGGCTAATTTATCGTCATAACACATGGCCGCATAGGCAGGACTGGTCGAAGGTAATTTAGTATAACTTAAGGTTTGATACTCTATAGGCAATTGCTGATAAACATTTTTTCTAAACAGTGATTGTGCAGTAGTGCCATTAAAAAACACCCATTTAATCTGTTTAAAGGTACTAAATAAGCTGTTAAAATCATTTATTCTCATTGACTCTTTATCTATTGCAGAATCAAGACTTCCTTCTCTGACACAGGATTTTAGCACATCCCAGACAGCAATTCTTTCAGTTTTCATCAGCTGCTGCCCCTGCTGATAATCAAGCGATTTAGCATCATTAAACAATGCAGCCATTATGCGCCAGAATGCATTACGTGAGTGTGCATAATATTGCTGTTTGTGTAAAGATGTTACGCTAGGCATACTACCAAGAATCAAGATCCGTGCCTCATGATTACCTAATATATTAAAACTGTGGATTACAGTCATATAATTAATACCTTCATCTGCATAAAGTTTTTTACGATAACACATTATTAACTGACAATTTTACTGATTTAAATGTATTTTTTTGCGATAATGCCCGCTGTCTTTAAAGTAGACATATTCCCTAATCAATCTCATTATTTATCTAAAAATAACTAAACTATGTGGTTTAAAAATCTTGCTATTTATCGCTTAACAGAAACTTTCTCCTTAACACCTGCAGAACTGGAAGAAAAACTGCAAAACTTAGCCTTTAAACCCTGTTCCGCAACAGATGAATTCAGCTATGGCTGGTCATCGCCTCTGGGAAGAAGCTCAGAGCAACTTATCCATCAGGCAAATGGATTTATCATGCTATGTGCGACAAAGGAAGAAAAGGTATTGCCCACCAGCGTTGTGAATGAAATGACAGCTGATAAAATTGCCGAGAAAGAAGATCAGGAAGCCCGTAAATTATCTAAGAAAGAACGTAGTGAACTAAAAGACCAGGTTACCTTTGAACTCTTACCACGTGCTTTTTCTTTTTCCAAAAAGACCTTTGCCTATATAGACCCTAAAGGCAACTGGCTAATAGTCGATGCAGCATCTGCAAAAAAAGCAGAGGAACTGATCAGCTTTTTACGTAAAAACCTAGGCTCTTTGCCTTTAGTTCCTGTCAGCACCAAAGAGAAGCCGGTTAGTACCATGACCCAGTGGCTAATACAAAACGAATCACCCGATGATGTTTTGGTAGAAGACGAATGTGAGCTACGTGCACCGGAGGAATCAGGTGGTATTATTCGCTGCAAAAATCAAGACCTTGCAGCACCAGAAATTAAAAATCATCTGGATACCGGAAAACAGGTGATTAAGCTCGCTATTAGCTGGTCTGACCGCTTATCCTTTATTGTCGATGAAAACTTATCTATTAAACGCCTTAAATTTCTAGACCTTATACAAGACCAGGTTGCTGATACTGAAGCAGACTCTGCTGAAGCACAGTTTGATGTCGATTTCACCATTATGTCGCAAGAATTAAGCACTTTTCTGCCACGCCTTTTAGAGTTATTTGGTGGTGAAAACATCAACTAATGAACTCTTTACGCCTCTCTTTTATTGTCAGCACTTTAATCTTTGCAAGTTCTGTCCATGCGATTTCTTTTGTATTACCTGATAATCCAGAAGATAGCTTGATCAAAGAATTTAATGCAGGTGTCAACAAGCAAACAACTGCCGATAAAGATCAGGATTTATTAGATATTGCGCGCCGTTTTGATTTAGGTCAGAATGAAATTATCCGTTTAAACCCTAAGGTAGATCGCTGGCTTCCAAAAGAAGGCGAAACAATTCAGTTACAAAGTGAACGTCTATTGCCTGCTGCTCCGCGCATAGGCTTAGTGCTGAATTTACCTGAATTTCGTCTCTATTATTTTCCTGAGACTCAGGACGATGAGCCTGCTGCGGTGATCACCCACCCCATCAGTATAGGCCGACAAGACTGGGATACACCTTTAGGCCAGACTAAAATTGTCGCGAAAAAAGAAAACCCGACCTGGACTCCGCCTGAATCAATCAAAAAAGAACACGCAGAAAAAGGCGACCCTTTGCCAGATGTCGTCCCAGCAGGCCCTGATAACCCGCTGGGATTATTTGCCATACGCTTAGGCATACCTGGCTATCTTATCCACAGCACAAATAAACCCTATGGTGTGGGTATGCGCGTCAGTCATGGCTGCATCCGCATGTATCCTGAAGATATCGCGAAGCTTTTTCCGTTGATAAAAATCAACACCGCTGTCACTATCGTTAATCAAGCGGTCAAGGTGGGCTGGTATAAAAATAGCCTGTATGTTGAAGTACACCCCCCCTTAGAAGGCCATGAAGCCGACGATTTGCTTGATATTGCACTGGATTTAATCGAACAAGCGAATGATGGAGAATTACCTATCATTGATGGAGGTGCTTTAAGGCGGGCTATAACTGAAAAACAGGGTACTCCGGTAAAAATTTTTGAAAAGTCAATTCTGCTGACTTAGGAATGGGCACGAAATAACCTGCGCCATCCACTATGGAATGGGAATTGAATAAGTTGTGCAATTATGACACAGAATTTTTGTTTGCCTTCAAGGCGGGGTAACAGGCGCATAGCTAGCTACGTAACTGTTTCTGCAACGCAGAAGGCGAACAAAAAGACAAGTCAGAATGCACGCGTTATTTGATTCCCATTCCTTTGGGGGAGAGATTGATTAATAGGTTCTTTTCCTTTTGGCGTGAAGGTATAATTCATTAATAATCAAATTGCTAC
>CAZLLL010000510.1:0-2840 GCA_964560255.1 uncultured Methylomonas sp. | reverse complement strand
GGATTATCGGGGTCTATTCCGTCCATAAAAGGTAATTTTCTATCCTGGTTTGTTATTTGATAAACTTTTCCTAACCAGTTATTAAAGACTGCTTTTGCAGTATCTCGCCAGGTATTATCTAAAAAGGGTTCGATTTTCTGTTCCGGAAATAACTGAATAGGCAGCTTGTTTTTACGCGCATATAGGACATGTTCTGCGTAGTCGCTGAATATAGCTTGAACTTCTACATTAAAATAATGTTCAGGAGCAAGAGGATATTGATCAGTTTCATGATTAATATAACGCATCACTTCGCGTTTATACTCTTTCAATAAGCTGATGTCATCATATTCAGGATGACCTTGAAAAAAGACGATGCGAAAACCATCGCAACTTACTGCAAGATGCACACCTGCTTCTGCACTGGCAACCAGAACTTTAACGCCATGTCTCTGTAAGTCTTCTGCAAAAATCTCATTAAACCGTGAGTGCGGCACATCAAATCGGGTATTGATTTCGGCGATGAGAGGGTGTTGACGATTTATCACCTTATGCGAATAAACCCCCCAGCGTTTTGCGGGTAAGCGAGTTCGTTCTATACCATAGCAAAACTGAATCAATGCGTGAGTGGCAAGACAAGAGCAAAGGACAGAGGTCACATTTTGCTTGGCCCAGTCAAAGACTTCCGTTAGAGGCTGCCAAAAATCTTCATCTTGCAGGTGATCATGGGTGACATTTGCACCACTGATAATAAGTGCATCCAGACCATCCTGCTGTAGTTGTGTAAAGGTTTCATAATATTGATTGATATGTGCTTGAGCCGCTGCGCCTCTGGGTAACCCCTTAATGGTAAAGGGATGTATATGAAACTGTGCGATTTGATTACATGCGCCTACCAGCCGAAAAAACTGCCGCTCAGTCGCTTCTAATGCGGCATCAGGCATAATATTAAGAAAACCGATATGTAATTCACGTATATGTTGGTGGGTGGCACGATCAGGATTAAGGATATCCTCACCTTCTTCTTTTAGGCGCTGGAAGGTGGGTAATTCAGTGTGAGCAACTAATGGCATAGCAATTTTAAGGTGTTTTGTGTAAAGCAGCAGCAACAAGCTGAATAAAATCATTCTCTGTGGTTACTTTTGCGATATCGCTAGCATCCAGTGTATAACCATATGTATCGGCTATCTTTTGATAGCGGGGTAAGCGAGATTTAAATAATTCAGGAAAAACCCAACTGACAAAGTCATCAGGCGGGATCATGTTGATATCAGTATAATGACTATTCCGCATAAATTGCATGAGCTTTTCATCTAGAAATTTCTCACGATAATAGAGAGGTTTAGGTGACGTTTTAGCGCGGTTTATTATCGTCTGGTTGAGTTCATCTGAAGTTTTAATATAGATAATCAACGTATGCTGTGCCAGATACTCTAGTACGTGTTCAGATTCTAATTCACAAACACTCCCCCCTGCGTCATTAATAAAATTTTTATAAGCATAGATGCTCTCAGCTTTATGGATAAACTCCCCAATATCAAGCATGGCGGCTATTTCTGCTTTATGGTGTAAAGCTTGGCGGCGTTTAAATTCATCAAGAGTCAGGCCGCCCAACTGTGGATTTCCTATTTTACCTAAAAAGCTGGAAACAGGTACCAAGTTATCTGCCGTGACGTTATTGCAAATATAGATAGAATCAGTCAGCAGTAAGTCTCTTAAAAAAGGGACTTCCATGGCTTGCTGCTTGATATTGTCGAGTATGGGCTCACCTAAATACTTCGTGCCAATACGGTAGTCCCCTGAATAATGGAACCATTTTTCTCTAGGTAATTTATTTGCCAGTGTTGTTTTACCAGCACCAGACATAGCTAACAGTGTAATTCTTTTAGATTCCCAATTAAGGAATTCCCTAGAACTCATTTTCATGCAGTGTGTTTCCTAGTCTAGATAGTCCTGGAGTGGTGAGTCATCCATATCGGTACGTCGGGTATCTGAGTTAGAGTATCCCAAGTCATCAGGCTCAAGCTCATCAAACGGCGCACTCCAGTCTTCAGGCGCTTCAATAAAGTCGAAGGTTGAGCTGTACCAGCTTTCATTGTCATACTCTCCAATATCGCCATCATTATACTGAACTTCAATGGTTTCATCGCTTTCTTCAATAGCAACAACTTTAAAAATAAGATTATTTTCTACATCTTTATACCATTGGTCAATAACTGGGTCTGTAATAGTAGTCATATTTAATTCCTTGTTTATATGTTCTAGTTAAAGGTAGCGATAAGACAATATGTTCTGATTGATGATTGCTTTAAACTGCTGCAGTGCCGTCGCTATCTGAATGTGATTTGGCTTCTTTCAGTTTCAATTGATTAATTAGTTTACGCTTTTGGTTACAAACTTAAGGAATGGGCACGAAATAAGTTGAGCAACTGACGCAGGATTTTTGTTCGTATTCAAGGCGCACAAACTTAGCTCTAGCGAGCTACGTAACTCTTTGTGCAACACCGAAGACGGACAAAAAGACAAGTCAGTTGCTCCAGTGTGTCGTGCACGTTCCTAAGACGAGACATATAGTAGAGATTCGTAGAGCGCGGCTTCAGCCCGCTTTTAAAATAAGCTCTGGCGTTGGCAGGCTGAATCCACGTACTCGGATTTCAAACATCCCGTATTAAAACAGTGACCACGCTTTTCAATAGGTAAATAACGCAGCAGTGAAAAAACTTTAGCTTTTTATGGGGTTTGCCATAACTAAAGCTATTACACGCCTGCAAAAGTGTGAACTGAACAATGAAGGGTGCCTGTATTGTTAGGAATGGGAATCAAATAACGTGTGCATTCTGACTTGTCTTTTTGTTCGCCTT
>CAZLLL010000509.1:0-2842 GCA_964560255.1 uncultured Methylomonas sp. | reverse complement strand
CCTAGGGCGTAGCCTTCTACAACCAATGCCTTTACGGTACTTAGGCATGTAACTTGTCTTTTTGTTTTCTTTGTGTGACAGCCCCTTTCCTTCGGGGCTGAGCGGTTACATGTAGCCTGCTATGCGCCTATTTCTAGGCCTTGAAGACAAACAAAAATCCTGCGTCAGTTGCTCAACTTATTTCGTGCCCATTCCTTATTCTCAATCAAATCCAGCATCAAATTAACACATGGCTCTGAATCATTAAGCGCAGCAATATAGTGGTATTGCTCACCGCCTGCCTGTAAAAAAATTTCTTTATTAGTCATATTAATTTCTTCCAGCGTTTCCAGGCAATCTATCGTAAAGCCAGGGCAAATAATATCAATTTTTTTAATCCCTTCATCTGGTAATGCCATCAGAGTTTCAATGCAATAAGGCTGTAACCATTTGGCCTTGCCGAAACGCGACTGGAACACCGCGCGCCATGTTTTCTTTTTTAATTTCAGTTTTTTTGCAATGAGCTCTGCTGTTTTAAGACATTGATAATAATAAGGGTCACCTTTTTTGGTCAGTACATCAGGTAAGCCATGGAACGATATTATCAAAAGCTCCCCTCTGCCTTGATCCACCCAGACTTGCTGAATTGAATTTGCGAGTGCCTCAATATACAAAGCATGTTGATGATAATCACTGATAAAGTGTAACTCAGGAATATAACGCCATTGCATCAATTCACTGACCACCGCATCAAATACACTGGCTGTCGTTGTAGAAGAATACTGAGGATATAAAGGTACAATAGTGATTTGCTCATACTGCTCTTTTTGTAATTTGCGCAATTGAGTTTTTAATGACGGTTTGCCATAACTCATCGCCATTTTTACCGATACTTGATTATCCTGTTTATAATGCAAGGTGACTTTATCAGTTAAATCCTGGGTTAAAAAAATCAGTGGAGAACCTCTTTTCGTCCAGACTTTAGCATAGGCTTTAACCGATTGACGCGGACGAAAAGGCAAAACAAAAAAATTTAAAATAAACCACCATAGCACGCGTGGCAAATTGACCACGCGTGGATCTTGCAGAAATCGACGTAAAAAATGCCTGACAGCTCGTACTGTCATTTTCTCAGGGGAACCCAGATTAACAATTAATACGGCACGTTTTTTAGCAGTCATATAAAAAA
This sequence comes from uncultured Methylomonas sp., assembly GCA_964560255.1. Lineage (GTDB taxonomy): Bacteria > Pseudomonadota > Gammaproteobacteria > Methylococcales > Methylomonadaceae > Methyloprofundus. Next base: position 1,674 of record CAZLLL010000509.1, on the reverse strand, counting down.
ACGATTAACGATTAATTAAACTTAAAAATTCAGCACGGGTGCTCATTTCTTCACGAAAAATACCTGTCATCACAGAGGTTGTCATCACAGAATTTTGCTTCTCAACACCTCGCATCATCATGCACATATGCTTTGCTTCAATAACCACAGCGACGCCTTTGGCATTGATTGCTGTATCCACAGCATCAGCAATTTGTTTGGTTAACCTTTCCTGAATTTGTAGCCGTCGTGCATACATATCCACTATTCTTGCCAACTTTGACAATCCTAATACATGGCCTTGCGGTAAATAGGCAATATGGCATTTACCTACAAAGGGTAATAAATGATGCTCGCATAGTGAATACAATTCTATATCTTTAACAATCACCATATCCTCAGTTTCAGCTTCAAAAATAGCACCATTCAAGACTTCTTTCAGGTTTTTTTGATAACCATTATTTAAAAACTTAAAAGCTTTAGCCGCTCTCATAGGCGTATCAACTAAACCCTCGCGCGTTACATCTTCACCAATTTCTTCAATAATTTTACTGAAATACTCTTCCATCATCTGCCTCTAAAATTAAATAGTTGATAAGTATACATCATACTTGTACTAATGCTAATGCCTGCAAAACAACACTCTCATCTGCCCCCTGCCTGGGAGAATAGGTACTTAAATATCGTCGCCATGCTTTTGCTCCCTGAACACCGTGAAATAAACCAAGAATATGCCGCGTTATACTATGCAAACGCGTGCCGCCTGTTAATTGTTCCTGTATGTAAGGAATCAAAGCCTGCACCACGTCATATCGTGTCTTAAGTTGATATTGTTGCCGATAAAACAGACTATCCGCTTGCTCTAATATATATGGGTTATGGTAAACTTCGCGCCCTATCATAACGCCATCGACATGCTGTAATAAATTTTCCGCCTGCTGCAAAGAGGTAATTCCCCCATTGATAATAATGTCTAAATGCGGAAAATCTTGCTTAATTTGTTGTACCACTTCATAGCGCAAAGGGGGAACCTGTCTGTTCTGCTTAGGAGAAAGCCCAGATAACCAGGCTTTACGCGCATGTATAATAAATGTATAACAGCCACCTTCTGCTACGCAAGCAACAAAATGGACCAGTTCTTCATAAGAGTCCAGATCATCTATGCCTATGCGTGATTTCACACTCACCGGTATCGAAACCGCCTCTTGCATCGCTGCAACACATTCCGCAACCAGTTCAGGTTCTGCCATCAAACAAGCCCCAAAACGCCCCTTTTGAACTCGATTACTGGGACAACCGACATTTAAATTGACTTCATCATAACCATAATCTTCGGCCATCTTGCTACAGGCTGTCAAATCCTGTACAGAACTTCCCCCCAACTGCAAAGCAACGGGGTGTTCTTGTGGGTTAAAATCTAAATGTCGCTGCCTGTCACCCTTGATCAACGCGCCCGTAGTCACCATTTCTGTGTATAAAACAGTATACTCAGATAGTAAACGATGAAAATACCGGCAATGCTTATCAGACCAGTCCAGCATCGGCGCAACGCAGATGCGCCGATTTAAAGCTAATGAATTTTTCTGTGTCATAAAGTATCTTTCATATTGATTGATGTTAAAATTTCAGTCAATATAGTGGGCTATCAACTTAATACGGGACAACTCCTTTACAAAATAAGTAGGGTGGGCAGTT
>CAZLLL010000508.1:0-2860 GCA_964560255.1 uncultured Methylomonas sp. | reverse complement strand
CAAATAAGTTATGCATTCTGGCTTGTCTTTTTGCTCGCCTTCTACGTTGCGGCAATAGTTATGTAGCTTGCTATGCGCCTATTGCCGCGCCTTGAAGGCAAACAAAAATACTCCGCCATAATTGCACAACTTATTCAATTCTCATTCCATAGCAATAAATTACGCTTATCTGCAGAAAGTAAAATCTGGACTAAATACGATTAAAAAAGTAATTATAATTCAAGTATTTAACTCATTTTTTCAGTATAAATTACGCCAGTATGACATTTTGGATTTTGGTGCTTATATCTATCTGCGTGGGAATACGGATTATAATAACCAAATTAATGGATTAATAATAATAAATATATATAATAAATATCATATATAAATATTTATAGGTAATGAGAATGCGGGCAACGCTACACCAATTAAGAGTTTTTCAGCAACTGGCCTGGTCAATGAATTACACAGAGGCAGCAAAAAAACTGCACTTGACTCAGCCTGCTGTCAGTATTCAGGTCAAACAGCTTGAAGATAACCTGAATTTGCCTTTGCTCGAAAAAATAGGCAAAAAACTTTTCTTAACGCCTGCCGGACAGGAGCTTGCTTTTTTCTGCGCTGAACTATTCGAACGTATTGATCGTATGGATATGAGATTAAGCGTTATGAGAGGGAATATGGAAGGTGACTTCAGACTTGCAGCGGTCACCAGTGCCAAGTATTTTACTCCACACTTACTGGGCGCATTTCACAAGCTCTATCCGGGCGTTAATCTGCAATTGGAAGTGGCTAACCGGGAACAGGTTATTCAACGTTTAAAAGACAATAGCGACGATCTGGTTATTATGGGTGAGGTTCCGGAAACGATGTCGTTAACCCGCCATCCCTTTGTCGATAACCCTGTGGTGATTATTGCCAGTCCCTCTCATCCTTTAGCACGACAGAAAAATATTGCATTGGCTGATTTACAAGAACACCCTTTTATTTTTCGGGAGGCAGGTTCCGGCACTCGTAAAGCTCTGGAGCGTTTTCTGCAATCAAAAAATATAAGGCTCTCGCCAAGCATGGTACTGGGAAGCACAGAAACCATCAAGCAAGCGGTAATGGCCAACTTAGGAATTTCAGCTGTATCCCGGCACAGCATCACCCTGGAATTAGCAACAAAATGTCTGGTAGAGCTGGATTTTCAAAATATGCCACTGGAAAGAAGCTGGTATGTCGTGCATCACGAAAGCAAACAGCTATCCTCAATTGCACTTGCGTTTATCGACTTCACTTTAAACCAGCAAGATCAGGTTGCCGATTTGTGTAATCGCTTTCTTAAAAAGCATTTTGTTGAGCAATAGATGGCCTGAATTTAGCTCATAAGCGCATTAATGACTCGTTCCATTTTCATATGGCGAGAACCTTTTATTAATAGGGTATCTGATGCCTGGATAGTATTTCTTAGATAATCAATTAATGCGTTGATGTCGGTAAAGTGTTGCCCTTTTCCAGAAAATCCAATCAAGCTATGTCGAGAAAGTTCACCGAAACTCAAGAGATTGTTAACGCCCATCAGCTTTGCTTGCCAACCTGCCTGGTGATGTAAGCTGGCAGTAGCATCACCCAGTTCAGCCATATCACCCAGGATCAGCCATTTATTGCCCGTACAGTGTTTTAAGTAGGTCAATGCCGCTAACAAAGAGCTGGGGTTGGCGTTATAACAGTCGTCTATTAGCTGGCAATCGTTGAACCCTTTTAGTCTACTCAGGCGACCTGGCAGGGGATGGATGTTGTTCATGACGGCGGCAATGCTGCTCAGTGTTTTGCCATTCATTAACAGTACGGTAATAGCCGCTAGTGCATTACTGATATTGTGCTGTCCAGGAAGTGGTAGCTCAAACTGACAACATTGTTGTTGATAATTGACGACAAAACGGCTACCTGAATTGTGTAGTTCAATCTTATCAGCAGACACATATGCAGTAGTATGACAAGAAAAACTGATCAACTTCAGGTGGCGGGATTGCTTATACCACAAGGGGAACTGTTCATCATCGGCATTTAGTATGGCTATACCATTGTCCATGCCGGTAAACACTTCGGCATTCGTTAGTGCCGAACCAAGAACAGAGCCAAAGCCTTGCAAGTGATCTAATCCAGCATTGGTGATAATCGCAATATCTGGTTTGGCAAGGTCAGCCAACGGTGATATTTCACCAGGGTGATTGGCTCCCATTTCAATGACTGCCACTTGATGCTGCGGTTTTAATCTAAGCAGGGTTAGCGGTACACCGATATGATTGTTTAAATTTCCCTCTGTAACAAGAATGTTGCCCGAAGGATAAAGCGACTCCAATAAGGTTGTCAGGATATTTTTGACTGTTGTTTTACCATTGGAACCACATACCGAGATAACTGTTGCTGGGCATTGCAACCGCCACCATTTTGCGCTTTTCGCCAAGGCATCCAGCGTATTATTTACCTGCAACTGAGGCAGGTTTATTTCCGGGTAAATCCGCTCGACAACGGCGACTACTGCGCCATGATTCATTGCTTGTAAAAGAAAGTGGTGGCCGTCGAAATTAGGCCCTTGCAAAGCAAAAAAGACATTGCCTGGCCTTACTTGTCGACTGTCGATGGCAGCGCCTGAAAATATTGTCTCAGTACTGCTGATGATGGCTTGCTGTGTGTCGATAATTTTTGCCAGCTTTTTAATCGTTAAAGAAAACACGATTTTAGAGTAGATTAAACTGTGAGTTAAACTGAGTTACCACAGTTTGTGTCAATGATTCCAACGTTTCAGGCAACTTGGCTCTTAGCGTCAAGTGCCCCAGTTTTCTCCCTGGCATGGCTTGCTTGCCATAATCGTGATAGTGACTATCAGGGAATGGGA
>CAZLLL010000507.1:0-2863 GCA_964560255.1 uncultured Methylomonas sp. | reverse complement strand
GGGCAGGATTTTTGTTCGTATTCAAGGCGTAGTAACAGGCGCATAGCTGGCTATGCACCTGTTTTCACGCCTTGAATACGAACAAAAATCCTGCGTCAAATACACACAAATTTCATTCCCATTCCTAAAAGTTTGTCAGATAAATAAATTCCATCTGCAAAATTATTTTTCTGAAAATCTATATTATCTCATGATCAAATAACCATATTAAAAGTAAATGCTATATAATACTCAGCTGATTATTTTACTTAAAATCTTGCACGTTTAAATGAAGAAACAAAAATCTACTCAAGGTGTCGCAGAACAAGACCTTGAAAAACAGGCTTTGTCCCGGTTAAATGCGGCTCACTATAAGGATGCGATAAGACTGTTTAAAAAATTATTACAAACAGGCAATAAACAGGAATGGAAGCAGAAACTGGCCTACTGTTATGTGCAAAGATCAATACAATTTGCCACCAAGGGCATGTTCAAAGAGGCTATGGTTTTATGGGAAAACCATATACCCTTTGCAGAAGCTCCCTATGATGCAAATGATCAGTATATATTCTGGTTAATTCAGACTAATAATCAAGCCAAAATTCAAAGCAATCTAAGCGGCTTGTCAGCTCATCAACTGGATAAGCAATATCCTGCACTAGCATCTGTACTGGGCTTTTTAATGCTTTGCGAACATTCTGAATTTGAGCAATCCTTACCTCAGGATTCTATTTTTATCGCGCATTTCAACATTGTCAAAACAGCATTGCAGGCTTATCAGGATAATGACAATGATAAGCTGGTTGAGAGTTTAAAGTTATTACCGTATCGTTCCGCCTTTCGAGATTTTCGCACCTTGCTGAATGCCGCCATGCTAATACCAGATGCTGTGGAACCGGGCAAGGTAATGTTAGCAAAAATTCCGGCTAATTCAGCCTATTTTCAGTCGGTTAGAACATTACTTGCCTGCACTAAAGAAGGGGCAGAATTAACAGCAGAGCTGATGCAACTGAGTCAGCAGCAATGTGCTGTGATTAGCGAATTAAAAGGTTTAAGTAAAAAACAGTTAGATATTATCCAGCAGTATAGCCGCGAGCAGAATAAGTTGACAGACAAAGTACAATTTAAACTGGCTATACAATATCAGGGACTGCTGGGTGCTGAATTTGTTGAGCATTTTTGTCAGAACCTGCTGGCAAGTTATCCTGCTGGAAAAAAAGAATTTAATAAACATTTTAAACACTTCAGTGAATTTGAAGAATACCGGATTAAGGCTTTAAAATGTGAAGAGGATAATAACCTTCAAGCTGCCGAACATCATTGGAGGCACTGTCTTAAGATTTTAGACACTAAAGAAACTGATAATAATTTAAGAGCAGCATTGATTTTGCGGCGTGTGGCCACAAGAGAACCTGATGGAGAAGAGCGAACTAACATACTGATTGAAAGTCTGGGTTATGATGCAAGTGATCGTGACAGCTATTTGCATATTACCCAATACTATGGTCGGCAAGAAGAGACTGCAAAAGAGTATAATACATGGCTGGAGCGTACCTTAAAACAATTCCCCCAGGATATTGAAGTATTAACACATGCTGTTAATACGGCAACGCGTAATAAAAGCTATACAAAAGCGAATCAGTATGCCTCTAAAATTTTAAAAATTGATCCCATTAATACTTTTGCAAAACAGGCATTGTTTTCCAGTTACTTGTCTAAAGCGCGACAGCTGATCAGTAAAAAATCTTATTATGCAGTGGAAAAGGAGATTAGCCAGGCTGAAAAACTCAATCTAGGTAAAACTTATTATAAGCAAACGCAGTTAGTTCTCGCGCTGCTATCTTTTGCTTCTGAGGATAAAAAGCAAGGACTGCAACGCATAGTCGAACAGCTAGCCGGACAACATAAAGACCCCGTTAATTGTCATTTTAATGCAACAATGGAAGCTTTATTGACTAGCTTACCCGTGACAACAATTTTACGCGAGTTGCCGCCAATAAAGAAACATTTGCTGTCTGTACAAGAATTGAATGCACTGAGTCAGCAAATAGAGCAATACGCAAAAGATGACGATAATAGAGCCTATATACATAAAGCGCTAGAGAAAATTAAGGCTGCTTTTAAAAGGTCTCTGTCCGAGCAAGAATATACAGAGGAATTGCTAACACGACTGTGTAAAGCGCTGGATAGCATAGGACACTTTGAATTATTACGCCATTGTCTGAAATCAATTCCGCAATCATGGGTTAAACCGATCTGGATGTATTATCAGATCTATGCTGATACCAGCGGTAATGCAGCTAAATGCTCTAAAAAACAATTACAACAATTGCAAGTCGCAGCAGGAAAAGCCAGAGAAGAAAAAGATCATCAAGCAGCTATTTTACTTGAACAATATCTGGATCGCTATTACGCTGCGCATCCACCGCAAGGTTTTGGTTTTTTTAATTCATTGTTTGGTGGCTTTGATGATGATGATGATGACGAGGACGACGAGGACGACGATGAGTATTATGATCCAATGGATGAGCTTTTCGGGCACCTTGATGAAAGCGAAGGGATGAAGCTGAATAAAAAAGTCAAGTCAATCATGAAAAAGTTCACGCCGGAAAAGCTTATTCATAGCTTGATGCAGCAAGCAGGCAATCATGAAAGAGTTGTTCTTGCGGTGATGCAAGACCCAGAAATATTAACTGCATTAATGATGATCAAGGCAGCAGAAGAGTTAAAGATGGATATTGATGTTGATATTGATGATGTGATTGATGCCTTTGAAATTGATGATGATAACGGCTCCTCATTCCCTTTTCCTTTTTAAGGAATGGGAATAAAATAACGTGTGCATTCTGACTTGTCTTTTTGTTCGCCTTCTGCGTTGCGGAAA
>CAZLLL010000506.1:0-2865 GCA_964560255.1 uncultured Methylomonas sp. | reverse complement strand
ACTGCGTCATAATTGCACAACTTATTCAATTCCCATTCCTTAAGATAAACTAATACCGTATTCTTTCTGGCTAAATGCCAAAAGCATTAAAACCTAGCGATAACCTCTGGTCAATCATTGTACACTCGATTTTTTTACAAAATACCCTCACGTTTTTGTATATAACGCCGACAGGCATCCACACAATCCGGTTTAGTGGCAAAAGGCCCGCTCAGCTTGTCGACTGTAAAAAACCACCAACCTTGCTCATTAATATAATAACGATCTTGTGGTTTAAAGACCGGATCAAGTTGTCTCTTTTCCTTTAACATATCTGGTTTATGCTGAATTTCAAAAATATTTCCCTGCGTCGCGGCACCCGCGTTTTATTTGCCAATACTTCATTTACACTGCACAAAGGGCAAAAAATAGGTATCACAGGTGCTAATGGTGTTGGTAAATCTAGCTTCTTTGCTTTAATACGCAACGAATTACATCCTGATGAAGGTGATTTTACCATGCCTCCAAATTTAGAGGTGGCTCATGTTGCACAAGAAACTCATGCAGTCGATCAAGCCGCTATAGAATATATTATTGATGGTGACCAGGAATTAAGGCAAGTCCAGCAGGAAATCAGCAAAGCAGAGCAAGTTTCAGATGGCATTAAACAGGCAGAACTGTTTGCCAAAATGGATACGATAGGTGGCTATACGGCGACATCAAGAGCTGCTCGCCTGATGAATGGACTAGGCTTTCAACAAACTCAGGAGCAGCTTAGTGTCAGATCATTTTCGGGCGGCTGGCGTATGCGTTTAAACCTTGCCCAGGCACTGATGTGCCGTTCAGATATTTTACTACTTGACGAACCGACAAACCACCTGGATCTGGATGCTGTTATCTGGCTACAAGACTGGCTATATAAGTACCCTGGCACTCTCTTACTGATTTCCCATGATCGGGAATTTCTAGATACTATTAGCGACCATATAGTTAATATAGAAAATCAGCAGGGTCAGATTTATACCGGCAACTATTCTGCATTTGAGAAAATGCGTGCTGAAAAATTAGCCCAGCAACAGACCTCCTATGAAAAGCAGCAACGTGAAATAACCCATATACAAAGTTTTATTACCCGGTTTCGCGCACAGGCGACTAAAGCAAAACAGGCACAAAGCCGCATTAAAGCACTAGAGCGCATGGAAATGATTGCTCAGGCACATGTGGACTCTCCTTTCCACTTTAGATTTTCTACACCTGATAAACTGCCTAATCCGATGATTAAGCTGGAAGATGTCAATATAGGCTATGACGCTAAAAATATCTTGAATAAGGTTAATTTATTTATCGGACCCGGTGCCAGAATTGGACTATTAGGACCAAATGGTGCAGGTAAATCAACATTAATCAAAGTGTTAGCCAGTGAACTCGCGATCACTTCAGGTGAAATCCAGTTTGCAGACACTTTAAAATTAGGCTATTTTTCCCAGCATCAACTAGAGCAATTACGGCTTGATGAAAGCCCTCTATGGCATTTACAAAAAATCAATCCTAAGGCCACCGAAAAAGAATTAAGAAATTTTCTGGGTGGCTTTAATTTTCAGGGCGATAAAATTTTCGAAGCGATTGAACCTTTTTCAGGCGGCGAAAAAGCACGCGTTGTACTTGCCTTGCTGGTTTACCAAAACCCTAATCTGTTATTACTTGATGAGCCAACTAACCACCTTGATTTAGAAATGCGTCATGCATTAGGCGTTGCATTACAGGACTATCAAGGTGCCATTATCATCGTCTCGCATGATAGGCATATGCTACGTACCGTCACGGATGAGCTCTATCTGGTTGCCAATAATACAGTCACTTCATTTGAAGGTGATTTAGATGATTATCGACTTTGGCTTAACGAACAAAAACTTCAGCTAAATAACAACACCAATACGACTTCCAATACGTCTGGAATGAGTAAAAAGGAACAGCGCAAGCTTGACGCTGAACGGCGAAAAAAACTGAAACCTTTATATGATGCACTTAAAAAAGTAGATAAAAACCTGGAATATTACCATACGCTACAAAAGCAACTAGAAGAACAGCTAGCTGATGCTAGCTTATATAATGAATCTAACAAGACGCAGTTAAAACAGATTCTGCAAGAAAAAGTACAAGTGGATCAAAATCTGGAAGAGACAGAACTGGAATGGATGGAAATCAGTGAACAACTTGAAGCTCAATAAAGGGGTCAGTGTTATTTACCTTTCCCCGCGTTCTCCACCCTGTAGGTCTCCCTCTGTTTACACTATTGGCAGCGTTAATTAACACTGACCCCTTTATTTAATAAAATACAAAACACACGATGTACACCTATCTAAACCTATTGTTTAAAATATGCTTATTCAAAAAAGGGCCACAAGATATCCCCCACTCGACCCTACTCCTTCAGCTGTCCCTTATTGGCTTTGCCATTGCCAAATTCCTGCTGGCACAATTATCTATTGATAGTTTTAGTGCTCTACTGCAGATAGGTGTTGAGCTAATCATTATTATTATCTTTGCCAGATTAGTACTGATAATTACTCATAAACCTCAGCGGTTTTTGCAAACTATGTGTGCTCTAATAGGAACTGATGCACTGTTTAGTGTGCTTGCCATTCCCATTATTTCTTCGCTCATTATTAATAACAGTAATGGGCTTGCCACTTTAGCCATGCTTGCACTTATGCTATGGAACTGGTTAGTGACCGCACATATTATTCAACATGCGATTAACAAATCTTTTTCCTTCGCTGCAGGTCTCGTTTTTTTATATATTTTTAGTGCTTATCAAATTATGGGAGTATTATTCCCACCAATAAATGCCCCTGCTTAAAATTTTTCCCATCGTTAGGGAATGGA
>CAZLLL010000505.1:0-2868 GCA_964560255.1 uncultured Methylomonas sp. | reverse complement strand
CAACGCAGAAGACGGACAAAAAGACTAGCAATATTGGATGATTATTTGTTTCCACCTCCCTAAGTTTGTAGCCCATTTGAGGGTTTGCAGAAGTGCAATAGCTTCAGCTATTGCTGTTTCGAAAATAGGGGAGTGACGACTATTGACTGTGCATAATACGGAATACATATAACTCATTGTTTAATATTATAATAATTTCGTCAACAGGCTTTTCTTGGTAGTAATCTGCATTAACAGCTAATAGAAGTCACCACTGAAAATAGCTAAAACGTATCACTACTGACACATGTATCAACTTAAAACAGATAGCCAAACAACACAACCAGCAGCCTCCGTCTATCCCTATATATGAAAAACCTATGACTGATTCTCTCTTTTTTGCCACTACGCCCAAAGCGATGGAAGATATCCTCGTGACCGAATTAAAACAGCTGGGTGCAAAAAATGTTAAGCCTGCGTTAGCAGGTGCTTATTTTGAAGGCTCGCTGGAAATTGCCTATCGCGTCTGTCTTTGGTCAAGAATTGCCAATCGTGTATTACTCAAGCTAGATACCTTTGTCGTCACTAGCCAGGAAGATTTATACGCAGGTATCTATAAAACCAACTGGTTTCAGCATATGAAGCCCGATGACAGCTTTGCCGTCTCCTTTAATGCAAAAAACTCTAAAGCCATTGATAATACACACTTTGGCGCCTTAAAAGTCAAAGATGCAGTGGTTGATCAAATGCGCAAGAAATTCAACAAGCGCCCTGATATTGACCTTAAACAGCCCAATATTCGTATCAACGTCTACTTACAAAATGAACAGGCGACACTGAGTCTGGATTTATCAGGTGAAAGCTTGCACCGCCGAGGCTATCGTGATGTCAGTATCACTGCACCAATTAAAGAAAATCTGGCCGCTGCCATACTGTACCGCTGTAACTGGCCTGCTATTGCTCGCCAGGGTGGCAGCCTAATCGACCCTATGTGCGGCTCAGCAACAATACTCTTAGAGGCAGCGATGATAGCTGCCGATTATGCGCCAGGCTTACAACATAAACATTTTGGTTTTTTACACTGGAAAAAACATGATGCAATACTGTGGCAGGCTCTGCTTGATGAAGCTCAGCAACGTAAAGAAACCGGATTACAAAGCTTACCCACTATCGTCGGTTTCGATCAAAGTCGCCGTGCTATTAACGCCGCTTTATTACATATAGAAAATGCGGGGCTAGAAAATAGAATACACGTTGAACGACGTAATATTAGTGAAGCAAGTGCGGCAGAAAGCTGGCCAAAAGGTATCATCGTCTGCAATCCGCCTTATGGGGAGCGCATAGGCAATAGCGAAGAAACTGCACTACTCTACCGTGAATTTGGACAAGTGCTGAAAAAACAGTTTATGCATTGGCAAGCCGCAATGATTATTAGCGATCCTGAGCTAGGTTTCCGTCTAGGTATCCGTTCACAAAAGCCTATTACACTTTTTAACGGTGCAATAGAATGTAAACTATTACGCTTCACCCTAGAAGAGAAAAGCTTTTTCACCCCTAAAGTGAAATCACAACAGGAACGTATCGAACAGCTTATTACATCAGCGGATGAATCTGACTCTACAGATGAATTTCGTGCCGAGATGTTTGCTAATCGCTTACAGAAGAATATCAAAAAACTGGTCAAATGGCTGAAACGTCAAAATATACATTGCTACCGCATCTACGATGCCGACTTACCAGAATATGCCATTGCAGTCGATGTTTATCAGGGTGAAAAAACCTGGATCAATGTACAAGAATATCAAGCACCCAAATCAGTTTCTCAGGAAAAAGCAAATGCACGCTTAAGTGCTGCTTTGTTTGAAATAGCGAAGTGCTTTGATATTCCCAAAGAGCAGGTTTTTTTAAAGATTCGAAGTAAACAAAAAGGCCTGGATCAATATGAAAAGCAAGCCAGTCAAGAGCAATTTGAAATTATTGAAGAGCACGGTGCTCGCTTATATGTCAATTTCACAGACTATTTGGATACTGGTTTATTTTTAGACCACCGCCCTATGCGCATAAAAATTCAGCAACAGGCGCAAAATAAACATTTTCTAAATTTATTTGCCTATACCGGTAGCGCATCAGTTCATGCCGCTCTTGGCGGCGCTATTTCAACCACCACCATGGATATGTCTAAAACTTATCTACAATGGGCGCAACGCAATATGGATTTAAATAACAGCCCATGTGATAACCGCTTTATTCGTGCCAACTGCATGGAATGGCTAGAGCAAGAGGCTCATAAATCCAGTATTGAACGTACTTACGATATAATTTTTCTGGATCCTCCAACTTTTTCTAACTCTAAGCGTATGGAAAATAATTTATCCATACAAGAAGATCATGTCGCTTTAATAAACAACGCAACAAAATTATTGAGTGCAGAAGGAATCCTTTATTTTTCCACAAACTTTCGCCGTTTTAAATTAGACGTAGCTGCTCTGGCGCATTTAAAGGTTAAAGAGATCAGTAAACAAACCATTGCGGAAGATTTTGCCAGAACGCCTAAAATACATTATTGCTGGGAGATCAAACGTTGATGCAATATTTAAAGATTGTCATAGAAGGCCGTGTACAAGGTGTCTACTTTAGGGTTTTTACGCAAAAAAAAGCCAGACAGTTAGCGATTCGCGGAACGGTAAGAAACCAGGCTAATGGCAATGTAGAAATTCAGGCAGCGGGTGAAGAACAAGATATGCAAGCATTTTTACAATGGTGCCATAAAGGCCCCTGGCTAGCAAAGGTCACGGCTGTGACTCAGACTTTGACACAGGAAGAGCCGAAATATACTAATTTTACGATTATTGATTAACAGACTGGGACACGCGCAAACTAAGGGAGATG
>CAZLLL010000504.1:0-2884 GCA_964560255.1 uncultured Methylomonas sp. | reverse complement strand
CAAACAAAAATACTGCGTCATAATTGCACAACTTATTCAATTCCCATTCCTAAGGGAGCTGGAAACAAATAATCATCCAATATTGTTAGTCTTTTTGTCCGTCTTCTGCGTTGTAGTAACAGTTACGTAGCCAGCTATGCGCCTGTTACTACGCCTTGAATACGAACAAAAATCCTGCCCAATACTGGACGATTATTTATTTCCAGCTCCCTAAGCGTTTCCTCCGATAGCTTTTTTTAGCTCCATTTTTATAAACATAAAAAGTGATGAATATTTTATACGGTATAAAAAATTGTGATAGTGTTAAAAAAGCGCGGCAATGGCTTGATAGTAATGGGGTTGACTATCAATTCCATGATTTTCGCAGTGATGGTTTATCTATCGAACAAGTACAAGACTTTATTGCCAAAGAAGGCTGGGAAAATGTATTAAATAAACGCAGTACCCGCTGGCGGCAACTTGATGATGCACAAAAAACAGATTTAAATGCGGATAAAGTGGCAGGCTTGTTGTTAGCACATCCGACGTTAATTAAGCGCCCAATACTGGTTGCAGATGAGTGCTTTTTTATTGGTTTTAACCCTCAGTCCTACCAGGCTTTATTATGAGTGATACCTTAGCTTTATTGAAAGAATTAATTTGCCGTGAATCGGTGACACCTGAAGATGCAGGTTGTCAGGATTTATTAGCGCAACGTCTGGCAAAAATTGGTTTTAAAGCTGAACAAATGGATTTTGATGATACTAAAAACCTCTGGTTAAAGCGCGGCACGGACAAACCCTTATTTGTATTTTTAGGGCATACCGATGTCGTACCAACCGGGCCTTTAGAGCAATGGGACTCTCCCCCATTTGAAGCAACGCTTCGGAATGAGCGTTTGTATGGCCGCGGTGCAGCAGATATGAAAGGCGGAATTGCCTGCTTTGTCACGGCTGTTGAGCGATTTATCGCCCAGTATCCACAACATAAGGGGGCAATTGCCTTGCTGATTACCAGTGATGAAGAAGGGCCAGCGACTCATGGCGTGGTAAAAGCTGTTGGAGTACTGGAGCAACGTAATGAAAAAATTGACTGGTGTCTTGTCGGTGAGCCATCCAGTGATCAGCGCATCGCGGATGTTATTCGTGTCGGTAGGCGGGGCTCTTTGTGCGCAAAGCTTAAAGTAAAAGGTATACAAGGGCATGTTGCGTATCCTGATAAAGCAGATAATCCGATTCATCGCTTTGCTCCAGCTTTAAAGGCATTGACGGATGAAGTCTGGGATCAGGGTAATGAGTTTTTTCCACCCACCAGTCTGCAAGTGTCTAATATCAATAGTGGCACTGGCGCAGAAAATATTATTCCAGGAGAGCTTGAAGTATTATTTAATTTACGCTTCTGCACCGAATTAGATGAAATGACCATTAAGCAACGAGTACATAAGCTATTAGATCAATTTGATCTTGATTATGATATTAACTGGCGCTTATCAGGTAATCCATTTTTGACATCAAAAGGTGCTTTAATCGAAGCAGTCCATAAAGCGATTAAAAAAGTGACTGGGTTAGATACGCTAGATGATACCGGTGGAGGTACGTCAGATGGGCGGTTTATCGCGCCTACAGGTGCACAAGTCGTCGAGCTAGGGCCTATAAACGAGAGTATTCATAAAATTAATGAAAATGTCTCGGTTGCAGATTTACAGCCTTTATCAAACATTTATCAGCAAATTTTGGTTGAATTATTTGTTGATAAGCGTAGGAGTGACACTGAGTAAGGAAGATGGACATTAATAATCATTCAATTTTCTGGCTACCAACTTAAGAGGGGACAAGCCATCATTTGTAGGGTGGGCAATCTTTTTTGCCCACCGAGGTTCAACTTGATGGTGGGCAAAAAAAAACTGCCCACCCTACTTATTTTGCAAAGGAGTTGTCCCGTCTTAAGTTGGTAGCCAATTTTCTGATTATAACGAATTCTGTTGATGGTATAAGTATTTGATATGTTTGTTTTAACGGCGTTAATCCTTGAAAAATGAAGTCTTGGTTGTCTGTAATGAATAGCTTAATGATGGTTCCTAGCCTTTTAAAGAATAGATAAAAACCTGTAACACAATGATTTAAATATATTACTATGCAAAAATCTCTATCAACAGAAATCGTTAGAATCAGCAATTTTTAAAGCTGATAAGCCAGTTGCTCAAGTTATTTCGTGCACGTTCCTAAGGTAACTCGCAATTTGGAGCGTTTATTCATTGCGCATTACCTAGGAATGGGAATCAAATAACGTGTGTATTCTGACTTGTCTTTTTGCTCGCCTTCGGCGTTGCGGCAACAGTTACGTAGCTTGCTATGCGCCTGTTACCGCGCCTTGAAGGCAAACAAAAATACTGCGCCATAATTGCACAACTTATTTAATTCCCATTCCCTAATAAAAATCACCCATAAACAACCTGTCCTCTATATATTCTTTGTGGTTTATTACTTTTTATCTCAGAACTAGGCTCAAGTACTGTCTTCTTCGCTATTGTTTTTTTAACGATTTGACCTCTGTACCTGATTATTGGTTTGTCATTTTTAGCTGGGAGAAGCGTTGTGTTGCTGGAGGAACCTATATTTCTTGATTTATGATAACCTAATACCTGTAAAATTTCCTTAGCTGAGGAAACTTGTGCGGCAGTAGGCATAGGTAAGATCAAGTCTTTTTTA
The DNA here is from genome assembly GCA_964560255.1 of uncultured Methylomonas sp. Lineage (GTDB taxonomy): Bacteria > Pseudomonadota > Gammaproteobacteria > Methylococcales > Methylomonadaceae > Methyloprofundus. The sequence goes on along the minus strand of CAZLLL010000504.1, from coordinate 197 downwards.
AATGAATATCGTACTACTTGCCAATACCTTCGCCAAAGTGAAAATATTCTCATTTTGTCAAATTCATCGACGTGTAAGCTATTGATTTACATAGATTGAAACTTGGTATTTTTGGCACAAATCAAAACTGGCGAAGGTATTGACTTGCATAAGTTGAATGACATTGAGTACTTCATCCCCCATTATCTTGCCAGAAG
>CAZLLL010000503.1:0-2895 GCA_964560255.1 uncultured Methylomonas sp. | reverse complement strand
CGATTATTTATTTCCAGCTCCCTTATTTCGTGCATGTTCCTAAGCAATATTATCCTGCATAAAATTTTTTACGATAGCTAAGTTATTTTCCAGTACAGTATAGCGCTCTTCACGATCAAGCAAATCTGCCATGTGATGAGGCAACTCTGGTGATTCTTGCACTCCAGCTTCTTTAATTGCTTCAGGGAATTTAGCAGGATGCGCTGTTGCCAAGGTAATTATGGGCAATTCTTTATGAGCTGTTTTACGGGCAAGAGCTTGTTGCGCTGAGCTAACGCCCACTGCAGTATGGGGGTCGAGTAAATAACCGCAGTTATTATACACTTCAGCAATAGTTTTGCAGGTTGCATCATCGTCCACAGAATAACTGCTGAATATTGCTTTTGCTTTTTCAAAGCGAGGTTCTTCAATAGTCAAAGCACCGTTTTTTAAATCTGCCATTAATTGATTAACGGCAGCCCCATCATAGTTATAAAGTTCAAACAACATGCGTTCAAAATTACTCGACACCATGATATCCATACTTGGCGATAATGTATGCTTCAAGGTAGAGCGACTGTAATTATTTGCTGACAAACAACGATGTAGAATATCATTTTTATTGGTTGCAATAATCAACTTCTTGATCGGTAAACCCATTTTTGTAGCGAGATAGCCGGCATATATATCGCCGAAATTTCCCGTAGGGACAGAGAATTGCATTTCTCTATGCGGACCACCTAAATGTAATGCGGCGTAAAAATAATAAACTGTCTGCGCCATGATACGTGCCCAGTTAATTGAATTAACTGCAACCAAACGTTCGCCTTTTAAAAAGGCTTGATCAGAAAAACATTCCTTAACCATTTGCTGGCAATCGTCGAAGTCACCTTCTATGGCAATATTATGGATGTTATCACTCAACACTGTCGTCATTTGTTTTCTTTGCACATCGGATACACAGTTGTGAGGATGCAACATAAAAATGTCAATATTTTCACAACGACGACATCCCTCAATGGCAGCAGATCCTGTATCACCCGATGTCGCACCCATGATTATTGCACGTTCATTGCGACGCGTAAGCATATAATCTATTAAATGCCCTAATAACTGCAAAGCAACATCTTTAAAAGCAAGGGTCGGGCCGTGGAACAGCTCTAAAATCCATTCGTTGTGTCCAATTTGAATAAGGGGGGTAATTGCCTCGTGTCGAAAGGAAGCATAGCTTCGATTAATAATATTTTTTAAGTCATCCGTTGGAATAGCGTCCCCCACAAAAGGCTGAATAATTTTATAAGCCAATTCGCTATAATTTAAGCTTGCCCAGCTGGCAATTTCTTCTTTACTATATGAAGGCATTTTCTCTGGCACATACAGACCGCCATCGCTGGCTAAACCAGTTAATAAAACATCTTCAAATTCTAAAACAGCGGCTTTTCCGCGAGTGCTTACGTATTTCATTTTCTTCTTATTATCCAGTTTCTTCTAACAGAAATTAGTCTAAGGGTGCAAGGATAAGAATTCTAACGTACTTTTCCATACAATGAAAACGATTTGAAGAATAGAATCCAATCAGGAAAATACCACCATCATAAAAACATGTTACTTAGGGAGGTGGAAACAAATAATCATCCAAGATTGCTGGTCTTTTTGTCCGTCTTCTACGTTGTAGTAACAGTTTCGTAGCTAGCTATGCGCCTGTTACTACGCCTTGAATACGAACAAAAATACTGCCCAATATTGGACGTTTATTTATTTCCAGCTCCCTTAGTGGTTGTTGCTTGTATTGATAATGTATCGACTCATCCAAATAATGAATTTATAGAAAATAGATTACAAACAACTAGGCGGCTTAGGTAATCCGGCAATTTTGCTGGAATATTTTAAAGGGCCTTGTGGAAATAACTTCAGTAAATACCGGCTCTTTGATTTCTCTACACCCAAAGTACTCTTAATGGCTTTACTAAAAACTCGTGCATTCGGTAAATATTGATACTCTTGATAAAACTGCCGAATAAAATGTAAAATTTCCCAGTGAGATTTAGTTAAATCAATTCCCTCAAGCCCCGCAAGATACTCTGCTACCTGCTCATTCCATAGTGTCTTATCCAGCAAAAAACCCTGATCTGTCGTGGCAATTTTATCGCCGTTCAGCTCTAATACCATGTCTTGATTACTTTATGTTCAATAGTTAATGCGACAAAGCCCTTATAGTCCACAAGGGTGATTTCAGATAATATGTCATCTGCTGTCAAGCCTCTGGCAAACAAATCGGCTTCTAGCACATGACATTGCAATTGCTGACAATAAGCCAGGATTGTTTTAGCTGCCTGAGATTTTTTATGCAAGCACAATACTGCATCCGCAGTAAAAAGTAGTGCATCTTCCTGAGAAATCCGAGCAAATAAGACCTTATGCTCTAAAGGGGTGTTAATAATATGTAACATACTACTCGCTAGAAAACAGTTATAAACCAATAACACCGATAATAATCAGTGCAATCGAAGATAGGCGATAAATATCTACCGATTCTGTAAAAGAAAAATACTGGCGATTGCTATCCCTGCTGCTCCCAATACAGATAATAAAGTATTATTTTACAATACTCTGTGATTAATTATTTGTATAAAAACTAGCAGAGCTAGCTTTAGGTTTTATAGCCTAATGATTTATGCAGAGTCCATTTTATGCGCCATTTGCTTGCAAAATTTCGACCTGTACGATTAAAATAACACCTTTTAAAAAAAGCAATTGAAAAACAGGCTATTGCTGATATGAGTCTTTATTTTTAGTACAAAATCATGGTAATCGTAAGTTTTATCTATATGGTTTTTAAGGTTTATTCTGTAGTAAAAATCTGGTGGTGTCGTCTATTAGCTGTTAATGGAAGTTACTATCAAGAAATACCCGTTA
>CAZLLL010000502.1:0-2901 GCA_964560255.1 uncultured Methylomonas sp. | reverse complement strand
AACCGAATAACAGGAAAAAATCCTATATTTTTTATCTGTCATGCAGTTTACAATTGAACTCTTCTAACTCGGACGAATAATAATGAAAACTAAGATAGTTCTATGCAGTAACCTGTTGCTGCTTTTCGTGAGTAGTGCGCAAGCGACTGATGAGCAAAAAGCCGAGCAGGCAGTTGTGGAACTGGAGACACTCAATATTGTCAATACAACACCATTAGGTGCAGGTATTGCAATTGAAAAAATACCCGCAAATGTTCAGGTGATGACTGCTGAAGATTTGGCCAAAGCGCAAAGTATTTCACTAGCCGATTATATGAACCAGTATATGGGCAGTGTGACGATCAACGATGCGCAAAATAACCCTTTTCAACCTGATATTCAGTACCGCGGATTCACTGTTTCCCCTTTGTTAGGCTTACCTCAAGGTTTATCGGTTTATACTAATGGTGTACGATTTAATGAGCCGTTTGGTGATAATGTACATTGGGATTTAATTCCTAAAGGGGCAATAGATACCATGAGCCTCCAACCAGGATCTAACCCTGCCTATGGTTTAAATAGTTTAGGGGGAGCGATTGCGATACAAACTAAAACTGGGTTTACCGCTCCTGAGCATACCTTTACCGTAAGTGGCGGTTCATGGGGAAGGCATAATGAAGAAATCACCAGTGGCTGGAATAATGGTGAATTTGCCTACTTTCTTGATCTGCAATATTTTTATGAAGATGGTTGGCGTGACTTTTCTGAAAGTGAAGTTTTTAATGGTCTAGGGACATTTAGCTGGCGCACGGAGAAGAGCCAGTTAAATTTAACCTTAGCAGGGGCAGGTACGACTTTAACAGGTAATGGTGCAGTGCCAGTAGAACTGGAAGCAATTAATCACAGAGCTGTCTTTACCCACCCAGATCAAACCAGTAATAATTTTTTCATGGCTGCTCTGGATGGCAATTTATGGGTCACAGATAAAACCGAGTTAAACGCCAATGTTTATTACCGTCGTAATCGTGTCGATACCTTGAATGGGGATGGCAGTGAATTTGAGGAATGTGATAGTGCTCCTGGCTTTTTGTGCGAAGAAGGGTCTGATGAAATTCTGGAAGATACTCACGGAAACTTGGTCAGAGCCTCTGATAAAGTCGAAGGAGGGACACTTAATACGTCCGAAACAAATCAATGGTCATTTGGTTTTGCATTACAGTCGGCATTTAACCAAAGCCTTTGGGGGCATCAAAACCAGTTTGTTATTGGCACAAGTTATGATTTAGGTAAAGTGGCTTATAGTGCAGATACTGAGTTAGGATCTTTAACCGGTGAACGAGGTGTTTCGGGGTCAGGCATTCTTGTTGATGAATCGCGAGTGCGTTTAGATACCACTACGCATTCAATTGGCCTGTTCTTTACCGAAGTATTTAATATCACAGAGCAGTTAGCGGTAAATGTTGCCGGACGTTATAACCATGTTGAAATTGACATGCAGGATAGATATGGTACTTCGCTGACGGGAAATCATAAATTTGATCGTTTTAATCCTGCGGCAGGTATGACTTATGCTTTTATGCCTGAAGTCAATTTTTATGGTGGATACAGCGAATCTTCACGTGTGCCGACACCAATGGAACTTAGTTGTGCAGACCCTGATGACCCGTGTAAGTTACCTAATGCATTTATTGCAGACCCGCCTTTAGATCAGGTCGTTGCAAAAACATGGGAAACGGGGCTTAGAGGGCGATTTAGAAATGTATTGAATGGTCATATCAACTGGAATATTGGTTATTTTAATGCAGTCAATCATAATGATATTATTTTTCAAAGTGCTGGAACAGCTAATAGTAGTGGTTATTTTGCCAATGTAGGTAAGACCCAACGGCAAGGGGTCGAACTAGGGCTCTCGAGTGCTTTTTTTGACCGCTGGCGCATGTCGCTTAATTATTCCTTGATTGACGCGACCTATTTAACACCCTTCGTTGCACAAAGTCCTAGTCACCCTAACGCATCCGGAACTGGCGATATTCCCGTGAGTCGTGGAGATCATATCCCCGGCATACCCCAGCATAGCGTGAAATTTTCTACCGATGTGGATGTGATTAAAAGCTGGACAGTGGGGCTCAATGTCATTTTTAACTCTGAGCAGTTTCTAAGAGGTGATGAGGGCAATTTAGATACGCCGTTGCAAGGATATACTATCGTTAATTTACAAACGGAATATCGTTTTAATGAGCATTTTACGATTTTTGGACGATTAGATAACCTTTTTAATCAAAGATATAATAATTTTGGAGCCTATGGTGAGACGGGGAGCGTATTGGATAATATTGGCATAGATGAACGTGATACCCGCTTTGTTGGTGTCAGTGCGCCAAGATCTGGGTGGGTAGGGGTTAAGTTAAGTCTATAAGGGCTAACCAGACATCCAGATTAATAGTTGAATTTTGGCTACCAACATAAGATAGGACACTCGAAGGGGAGTAGGCTTTTTTTGCCTACCTGTGTAACATGTGGATTATACGGGTAGGCTAAGCCTACTCCCCTATATTGTCCCGCCTTAAGTGCGTAGCCTGAATTTTTGTGTACAGCCCTTTGTCTGGAATAAAATGTATCTGAACATCATCTTACTACATTTATCTCAGCGCAGGTGAATGCCGGCTATTGTTTATCCAGACCTCAACAATTTTATGGAAATAAGCAGCAAGCCTGCTAAGTACAAGGACTTTATCTAAAATTTAAAGAAAGTGTTGAGGTCTGTTATCCCGCAAGCCTTGGCGTTATTTGTGGCAGTCCTTATCATTTTTTATAGTTCCCCGATGGCTGCATGAAAGCCTGCCACGGCCTGATGATATTCGACCAGTACATTAATCAATTCAAGTCTAGCTTCGCCAGTCGCACGTTCTCGGCGGTTGACCA
>CAZLLL010000501.1:0-2907 GCA_964560255.1 uncultured Methylomonas sp. | reverse complement strand
AACAAAAATACTGCGTCATAATTTTGCACAACTTATTCAATTCCCATTCCTAAACACTTCTCAAGCAGAGCCTGGGAACGAGAATCGTTACTCTCCCAGCCTGTCGTTATTATTTTGAACCGTTTATTTAATACAAGTCACCTAATTGTAGTTGCGTATTTCTTAGGAAGGTGACAATATAACTTGTCTTTTTGTCCGTCTTCTTTGTTACGTAAATAGTTACGTCGCCTGCTATGTGCCTATTTACGCACCTCGAAGACGAACAAAAATCCTGCGTCAAATGCACAAGTTATTTCATTCCCATTCCTTAGTAGCGATAATGATCCGGCTTATAAGGGCCATCCACTGGAACACTGATATAATCAGCTTGTTTAGCAGTTAACTGTGTTAATTGCACACCCAGTTGCTCTAGGTGAGAGCGGGCGACTTTTTCATCCAGTTTTTTCGGTAATATATACACTTCATTTTTATAGTCCGTTGCATTTTCCCATAACTCCATTTGTGCAAGAACCTGATTACAGAAGGAGTTGGACATCACAAAACTAGGGTGTCCTGTCGCACAACCCAGGTTCACCAGACGACCTTCCGCCAGGATAATAATTTTTTTACCATCAGGAAAAGTCACATGATCGACTTGCGGCTTAATCGTATCCCATTCATATTTGCGTAATGCGGCAATTTCAATTTCTGAATCAAAATGACCGATATTACAGACGATGGCGTTGTTTTTCATCGCCAGCATATGACCATGATTAATAATATGATAATTACCTGTTGCAGTCACAAAAATATTGGCTAGAGGTGCCGCTTCTTCCATCGTGACAACACGAAAACCTTCCATAGCAGCCTGTAATGCACAGATAGGATCTATCTCCGTTATCCAGACAGTTGCACCTAAGCCACGTAGTGATTGTGCACAGCCCTTACCTACGTCGCCATAACCACAAACAACCGCAATTTTACCTGCAATCATGACATCTGTTGCTCGTTTAATGCCATCCACCAAAGATTCACGACAACCATACAAATTATCAAATTTTGATTTAGTGACCGAGTCGTTGACATTAAATGCAGGTGTTTTTAACGTGCCTTTGGCTACCATTTCATACAGACGTAATACTCCTGTTGTCGTTTCCTCAGAAAGTCCCTTGACATCAGCCATCAATTCAGGAAATTTGTTATGCATCATAACAGTCAAATCACCGCCATCATCCAGAATCATATTGGGACGCCAGTTATCCAGACCTATGATCGTTTGCTCAATACACCATTCTGCCTCTTCTTCTGTTTCACCTTTCCACGCAAACACAGGAATACCCGCTACTGCCATTGCTGCTGCCGCATGATCCTGAGTAGAAAAGATATTACAGGAAGACCAGCGTACTTCTGCACCTAAAGCGGTTAAGGTTTCAATGAGTACTGCCGTCTGAATGGTCATATGTAGGCAGCCCGCTATCCGCGCTCCTTTTAAGGGTTGTGCTGCGCCAAACTCTTCACGCAATGACATTAATCCTGGCATTTCCGTTTCAGCAATTTGTGTTTCTTTTCGCCCCCATTCGGCGAGGCTCATATCTGCAACTTTGTAATCTTGACTCATTTGTTTATCCTGATTGTGTTTATTTAAAGGCCAGCAGCATCTTTTAATGCATCAACCTGATCTGTTTTTTCCCAGCTAAATGTCTCTTCGGTACGGCCAAAATGTCCATAAGATGCGGTCGGCAAATAAATGGGTTTTAATAAATCCAGCATTGCAATTAACCCTTTAGGTCTCAGATCAAATACATCTCGGATAATTTGCACTAAACGTTCTTCACTGATTTTTCCGGTACCAAAGGTCTCGATACTAATTGAGGTCGGTTCGGCAACACCAATTGCATAAGAAACCTGAATTTCACAGCGTTCAGCTAACTCTGCTGCAACAATATTTTTAGCCACATAACGGCACATATAGGCGGCTGAACGATCCACTTTTGAAGGATCTTTTCCTGAAAAAGCCCCTCCCCCATGACGCGCCATTCCTCCATAGGTATCAACAATAATTTTACGCCCTGTCAAGCCGCAATCACCAACTGGACCGCCGATAATAAATTGTCCTGTTGGATTAATAAAGTATTGAGTCCCTGCATGCAGCCATTCTTTCGGTAGTGTCGGTAGAATAATCTCATCCATCACTGCTTCTTGCAGAAGCTTGCCCCCCATTTCGGGCGAATGTTGCGTTGATAACACCACGGCATCTATAGCAACTGGCTTGTTATTTTCATAACGGAAAGTAATCTGGCTTTTTGCATCTGGGCGCAGCCAGGGTAATGTACCGTTTTTACGCACTTCCGCTTGCCGTTTCATCAGGCGATGCGAATAAGTAATCGGAGCAGGCATTAAGACATCCGTTTCATTACTCGCATAACCAAACATTAAACCTTGATCCCCAGCACCCTGTTCATGATCTTCACTATCATCAACGCCTTGTGAAATATCTGGTGATTGTTTACCAATAGCGTTTAGCACCGCACAACTCTCAAAATCAAAGCCTATTTCAGAACTGTTATAACCAATTTCTTTAACAACGCCCCTCACTACTTCTTCCGTGTCCACCCAGGCATCTGTGGTTATTTCGCCTGCAATAATAACCATCCCTGTTTTGACTAAGGTTTCACATGCCACTCTTGATTTAGGGTCTTGAGTAAGCAAGGAGTCAAGAATTGCATCAGAAATCTGATCGGCAACTTTATCGGGGTGGCCTTCTGAGACCGACTCAGAAGTAAAAATGTAGTTATTGCTCATAAATATGATCCTTCTTTAATAAGGGATAAATACAACCCTGATGCTTAAAAGTATAGATCAGGTATAAAAAAAGGGCTCTTTTCCCTTTGGCGTGGTCAATAAAAATAATATAAAACAATGTATTAC
>CAZLLL010000500.1:0-2915 GCA_964560255.1 uncultured Methylomonas sp. | reverse complement strand
CATTTTAAAAAACTTTAAAGCATTGAATTTAAACGCACTCTACAATATAGGGTATCGGGCTTCGACAGCCTACTATACTTCCCTTTTATACTTTTTGCCCAGGAAAAATACCCAGAAAATCATCCGCCTGACTTTCTGGCAGCTCGACTAGCAACTTGACCTGTGCGGTAAATTCTTTGCTGATCATTATTCCTGAAAACTTTTTTAAAGAGTATTTAAAGGATTGCAACTGCTTATAGTCCAGCACAATAAGTAAAGTTGCCAGCTCAGTAAACTCTTGCTTTTCTGCCGCTTTAATAACCTGTTTGGCCGCATTTCCATAAGCACGTGTTAAACCGCCCGCACCTAATTTAATACCTCCAAAGTAGCGCACCACGACACATAGAACATTGATCAAATCATACCCCTCTATATACTTAAAGATAGGTTTTCCTGCTGTACCCGAAGGCTCACCCGCATCATGAAAGCGGCACACCGTGCCCTTTTCTGTTTTAATACGATAGGCAAATGCGATATGATTGGCGGCAGCATGCTGAGACTGTAGTGCTTTTAAACAGGAAAGGACCTCCGGTTCGCTGCTACAAGGATAAATAAAGCCAATAAAACGTGACTTTTTAATGATTTCTTCTATATTTATGGGAGCATTAACACACTGCACTACTCTCTCTCCTAAACGATAGCTTGTCAGAACATAATGTCAGATAGCATTCCTTAAGGAACGTGCACGACACAGTTGAGCAACTGACTTGTCTTTTTGTCCGTCTTCGGTGTTGCACAAACAGTTACGTAGCTCCCTAAGTTTGTGCGCCTTGAATACGAATAAAAACCCTGCGTCAGTTGTTCAACTGTATCGTGCCCATTCCTTAAAGAGACATTAGATAAATGGAATTTTTTTATCTGAAAAACTATATACGATTGTTTTTAAACTTATACCGACCTAAATATGGCGAATTTTAAGACTCACCTTTTTGTAGCAACAAGTGCAAGTGGTATCATGGCAATAGGCTTATATCATGAAAACCTGATTGAATTTCTTAATATTCCGTGGTTTGTCTTTTTAGGTACGGTAGGCGGATTACTACCTGATATAGATTCAGATAATTCTCGCCCACTTAGAATACTCTTTAATCTTTTAGCGACATTACTCGCCGGGTTAACTGTTGTCACATTTAAAGAGCAGTACTCTATACAACTGATATTTATTATCGCTGGGGGTGTCTTTTTTATGGTGCGTATCCCACTCTTAGCTGTATTTAAACGCCTGACTGTACACCGTGGCGTTTTTCACTCTCTTTTAAGTGCTGTATTTTTTACCTTTTGCACTGTTTATATTAACTATATACTCTTCCATAGTGCTCTTAAATTTGCCTGGATGAGTGGTCTGTTTATCGGCTTTGGCTGTATTGTTCATTTGGTATTAGATGAATGTTATAGTGTAGACTTAGCTAATATACAATTAAAACGTTCGTTTGGCTCTGCATTTAAGTTATTGAGCCTGCGGTACTGGTATGCATCATTAGCCATGTTTTGTGCCTGCGTGGCACTTTATATTTATATACCTGTCTTCCCTTTTCGCCATCAGGAAGCTTTAACAATGGTAAATTTAGTATTGGATACCACGCGCTCCACGGTCGAAAAATATTTTTTCAAGCTAAGCTGGTAAGCCAGGTGACGATTACCAATCACCCATAACTCTCCTCTTTGACGTAACACAATTCTGGCCTGCTTAAACATGCGTAAAGCAATATGATTGCCTATGGTATTTTGTTGATGAAAAGGTGGATTACATAAGACTAAATCAATTGAGTTAGCTTTAAAGGCAGTCAAAGCATCTGCGCTTTCAAAACTGGCATTTCGATCTGTAAAAGTGTGTCTAAAATTTTGTCGAGCCGATGCCACTGCCATAAATGACTCGTCAATAAAATGTATATATGCCTGCGGATTTTTAGTTGCAAACATCAAACCTACCACGCCATTTCCACAGCCTAAATCAACAACTTGCTGATATTGATCATTCTGGGGTAGGTGCTGTAAAAAAAATCGCGTACCTATATCCAGTCGTTGATGGGAAAACACATTCGCATGGTTGCATATTTGTAAATCGGTATTTTCCAGTTGATAGCACACGGGGTAAGGGTTTTCTGGTATTTTTCGTTGTAAATCTGGACGTGTATAAATTAATCGTGCCTTTTTAACTGCTTTAGAAGGGCGTGTTTGTCCCACTAAACGATCTAATATTTGCCAGGTAGATGGAGGCATATTTTTAACCATACCCGCCAGAATAACTTGAGTTTCCGGCTTAAAATTCGCCTGTAAACGCAGCAGTATATCGTCTAAAAATGCCAGGGTTTTAGGTGCTTTAATCAATATAAAATCGAACAGACCGGATGGCAGTTCCAGGCTATTAAACAACGTTACCTCATCTTGCGCAATTTGATTGAGTGCTAAATTCTCAGCTGTTGCTTGCTGTGAGAGGTATGAATCTGAAACGGCACAAGGCTTAAAGGTGTGTAATGCGACCGCTAACGCCCCGAAACTATCATTGATAATTAGAATGCGGGGATTATTGAGCGCAGTTACTTTATTCGCCATATCCTTTAGCAAATATTCATCAGCTGCATCCCAGGCGCGCAGGGCTTCGTTTTTTTCGACAGGAAAACGTAATAATTGGAAGTTTCCCTGAGGAACCTGCATATAAGTGTCTGTCATCGTCGTTAATGGCTAATGATACAAGCAAGCTGCGCCTTTACAAGTCTATAGGTAACCTTTCAGATCCCTTTTGTAAAACGGGCATTGAGGAGCACTTTTCTAATAAAACCTCCCTTAACCCCTTGGTAAGGAGGGGTTAAGGACAGTTACGTCTATAGCATTCAAGAGCTACACGATAGCATCGAACACCCCGCTTTGGTTCGTGC
>CAZLLL010000499.1:0-2916 GCA_964560255.1 uncultured Methylomonas sp. | reverse complement strand
GGTGTGATCAGTGTGTTACCCAGCGCAGAAAAAGAATTGGCCTACGCCTGGGCAAGTGTTAGTGCCTTAATGAAAGTATCTATTATGACCGTACTGGCAGTTTGTCTTCTGGTATATATAAGTATTAGCAGGGCGCTACGTCCTGCGCAAACAATAATTGATGCGTTGGAAACGATGTCTACAGGTGATTTATCAGTCCGCTTGCCTCAGTTTGATGTACTGGAATGGCAACGTACAGGCGATGGAATAAACAAGCTGGCGGCAAATCAGCAACAACTCTTATCTGAACGGAAAAAATTAGTCGTGCAGTTGATGACCCTGCAAGAAGAAGAGCGCCGCTATTTAGCCAGAGAATTGCATGATGAATTAGGACAGTGTCTGGCAGCCATCAATGCCCATGCGATGTCAATTGCTTATAGCGCAGAACAGCAGTGCCCAGAGCTGGTGGTAGAAGCAAATAAAATCAGCCATATTAATCAGCGTATAATGGATACTATACGTGAATTATTAAAACATCTACGCCCTATCGAACTTGATAATTCAGATCTGGCAACAAGCCTGACTGATTTGATTGCTGAGTGGAATGTACGTACGGGTGATAGAATTCATTATCAACTTGTTATAATAGGCCATGTTGATCAACTATCCGATGCGATTATGCTGGCAATCTTTCGTATCATTCAGGAATGCTTGACCAATGTTGCCAAGCATTCGACAGCGACAAATGCAATAGTCACACTAGAAAGACTTAAGGAGTCTATAACAGTCATGATTGAAGACAATGGCAATACTGAAAGTATTGTGCTAAATGATAAACCGGGTATTGGTTTACTTGGGATCCGCGAACGAGTCAGCGCATTAGCTGGACAATTAATGATACAACAATCTGCAACAGATGGATTTATAGTGCGTATCATTCTGCCAACTCAATTCTAAGTAAAGTATGCATAAACAGAACTCTATTACTATTTTGCTGGTTGATGATCATGCCATAGTTCGTGAAGGGTACCGATCGTTGCTTGAAAAGCAGCCTGATCTACTGGTGATTGCTGAAGCCGTTGATGGCGAACAAGCCTACGAGCAGTTTAAAAAATACCAACCTGATATCACTATTATGGATCTTTCTTTGCCTGGACAAGGTGGGTTGGAAACAATTACACGCATCAGAGCACGAGATGCCTATGCGAAAATACTGGTCTTTACCATGCACCTCAACCCAAGACTTGTTATAAAGTCTACTCAGGCCGGTGCGTTAGGCTATATTACCAAAAGTAGTTCGGCCGGTGTCTTGCTACGCGCTATTAAGGATGTTTATGCGGGTCGTCATACTTTGAGTGCCGATGTCGCACAAATACTGGCACTGGAGAAAACAGGTTATCAAAGCCTGGCTTTAGAGACGTTGACAGTACGGGAATTTGAGATTCTACGTATGCTGGTAGAGGCTAGATCAACGGGTGATATTGCGAGCATACTTAATATCAGCCCTAAAACCGTCTCTAACTGCCATTCACTAATTAAACGTAAACTGAATGTGGACAGTGATATAGAATTAATGCACTTTTCTATTAAAATGGATGTGATTTCGTTACTGGAACTTTCGGGTGGCTAATAGAATGTTTCGACGCAGTGAATAAATACGAAATCTAGAGCGAGACGAGGTATTCACTCCATCCAGTACGAAATAATGGGAATTTAAATCTTGATTTTCAAGTTTTTGTAAGAAAATTATTTTATTAAGATTAAAATTTAAAGAATAGAGTTGTTGTTGTGAATGTTTGTTAATAATCAGTATGTTATGTTTTTTAGTATACTTCATTTTTTGAAAAAACGAATAAAACTGTATTTCACCTAAGTTCCTAACAAATGCATTGTTTTAATCAATTTATTTCGTGCGAGTTACCTTACTATTTCACCAGTAAATCACGCATCATACCCATATCTTCATGCTCCAGATTATGACAGTGGTACATAAAAATACCTGTAAAATCATTAAAAGGTTTTAGTATGGTCACTTTTTCACCTGGCATGACCAGTACGGTATCCTTCCAGCCTTCATCCAGAAAACCTGCAGATAAAGAAGAGTATCCCTTGTCGTGCCTAGACCTTACTTCACGCTTTATCACTTGAAATTGCTCCCCATGCAAATGCATGGGATGCGGCATTCCCATCATTCCCATGCGTCCCATACCATGAAAGCCATTATCAAATTCCATGACTTGTAAAGTGTTAACTGGGACTATCTCATCTTCCCTGATATCATTCATTTTATAAGAACGCCCATTTAACAGGGCAGACATATGCCGCATTGATAAGCTAATTCGTCTTGGTGATTTTGGGTTAGCGGCATCGGCTAGACTCAATGTATTTAATTTACTTAATCGTTTAGGCAAGACATCATGAGCAGATGATTTTTTACTTACCCGAACCTTTAATACAACAAATTCTTCTCCAGTATGTGCCTCCCCTCGTCCCATACGCCCGCGCATCATACCACCGCCCATCATTCCCATACCTCCAGAAGAGAACTCTAAGCTACGCAAAGCTATCTCAGCCCCCATATTCTTGTCACTAAAATCAACCCAAATTTCACGCCGTTCCGCTGGTGCGAGCGTTAAATAGGGCAGCGATACAGGCCGTTCCAGCAGCCCTCCGTCTGTTGCAATAACCTTGATAGGCGTACCATCATCCCAGGCTAATTTATAGATGCGTGAATTAGAGCCGTTTAATAGACGCATTCGATAAGCACGTGTTACTACTGGTATTTCTAAATCTGGCCGACCATTAACCATAATTTGCTCACCCAGAAAACCCTGCATACGCTGCATCATTCCGACATTATATTCAAGCTGGTTTTGTGGATCAAAACTTCGATCTTGAATCACGACAGGTAAATCAAATTCACCACTCGGTAATTTT
>CAZLLL010000498.1:0-2918 GCA_964560255.1 uncultured Methylomonas sp. | reverse complement strand
AACTCTATCGCTGAAAATCAGGGAAACGGAGCTTAGCGAAGTGATGATTTTTAGTTCCTGATAGGCGACAGGGCACAGGCCAAAACCAAGTAAATACAATAGCGCGCGAGGGCGGCAAGAATTGCATTCCGAATAGCCGTCCAGCCATTTGAGGTAGCCTTGACGAAGCGGCTTTGTGCGTAGTCGTGGCGGACGCAGGGCGTTCAGGGCATCTCCTAGTCGCTGCGTCGGTGAGAGAATGAAGGTACAGGAGTCCCTGAATTTCGCGAAGCAGCATGGCGCGCCTATTACTCCGACTTTATTATTAAGTTTGTTGAGAAAAGCTCTGCGATTCCCAACAAACTAACGTAAAATGCGACTTATTACCTTAACGCAGGACGGATTTGTCCTCTCAATTCGCCTGCTGCATTGCTTTCCGTATGCACATTAAAGTATAAATGTCCCATTAAAAAGGCTCTCATTTGATCTTCACTTAATGTAGTATCAGCTGGTACCATAAACTGACCGTCTTCACTACCTGATTCAAGGGTGATGATGACCGGACCATTTTCTCCGCTCATTGCTATATGAACATGCGCAGCTGTCACATTAGTCAGATCGCTATATGTTACGGAGCCAGAGACAGCCAGAGTTGTTTTTTCAACCGTTAAAACACCGACTCCACTACCGATAGATTCAACAGAAGGAACCTCGTTGGTACCTGAAAGAGTAGCGGTTGAATGCATATTATCCTTTACCGAGATTTGTCCTCTAAACTCACCACCTGGATTAGCTTCAGTATGCACGTTGAAATATAGCTCCCCTGCTTTTAAAGAATCAAGTTCTGAGCGACTTAAAAAACTATCCTTTGGCAATGTATAAATTTCACCAGCACCAACTAACGTCTTAATAATGGGTCCATTTTCGCCTTTTGCTGCAAAGTGAATATGTGCAGCTGTAGTATCGTCTGTTACGCCGTAAATCAGGACGCTAGCTTGTATAGCACCGCTGTCCATATCAATTTTTAGTTGACCTAAAGCGCCTCCTATCGAAGAGACTCTATCAGGCACTTCCTGTTTGCCCATTAAAGGAATGGTATAAGAGCGGATATGGTCATCTTCAAAATGGGTGAGCCCAAAAGTATTATTGTTGAAATCCAGAGCCAACTGAACATTATTGAACACATTGGTACGATCAATAGTTACTTGAGGAATGTTGAGCACAGAACCACCCGAAAAATCATCACTTTCTAAATTGTCGGGAATATTGCTGATGGTAATTCTTGCTATTTCATACCCTGCCTGAGTAAAGTCTGCTGCGATAGCGTCGAAATTAATGCCTGTATCTGGGTTGGAGCCACCTAAAATAATTCCACTTCCGGCATTGATTGACGAGCCAAGAAATCCCGGATGTAGCTGCACTAGTGCCGTTGTTGCAATCCCTGCATCAGGTGCTGTTTGATTTAAAAATGCGGCATCCATTTCGGTATTTTCTTCAGTACCTGCATCCCAGACCTGGTTTCCCATAATGGTTATGACAATAGGGCCTTTAAACTTTCCGTCTTCATCAAATAATTCATAAGCCGTTGAATTAGGATTTCCGATGAAAGCATCATTAGATGGTATGACCATTGCAGCATAGCTGAAGTAGCGGTGTTTTTGGGGGTCTAAATCAAAGACCCTATTAGATTTGTCTTGAGGATCAAAAACAGGCGCACCCGCAAAGCCATTTGGAGCCGTTAAAACGTTACTCAGTCCACTGGATACCTGGGAACTAAATTCAGCTATCAGTCCAGTTGCATCCCCGTCCTCTGCTAATTGTTCTAACCCTGAGCT
Organism: uncultured Methylomonas sp.; assembly: GCA_964560255.1. Taxonomy (GTDB): domain Bacteria; phylum Pseudomonadota; class Gammaproteobacteria; order Methylococcales; family Methylomonadaceae; genus Methyloprofundus. The sequence continues at coordinate 1,104 of CAZLLL010000498.1, read as the reverse complement.
TGCAGGTGCTCCTTCAGTGAACAGTTTAAATTCCCCATTATGAAAACTAACCCAGGTCGGGGTTAAAAAAAGTCCGTTAGCCGATGAAAGGTTTTCAATTTGCACCGTGACCTGTTCCGCAAATGCGAGCGATGTGACTCCAATAGACATCGCTCCCATCAATAGTGATGGGACTATTCTTTTCTTGATCAAACCTGATTTAATCATCATTTTATCTCTCTCATGATTGATAATATTAAGCCTTTTGTAAGACAATGGGCGACCAGCGTCGTTTGTATTTAAAGGCAGGAAAAAACTAAAAATATGCAATGCAAGCAATAGAGCTGTTCTTTTAAATATAAATATTTTTAAACAATATAGTTTATGTTGGAACGGAAAGCCATATTTATATTTATAATCAATGTAATACAGCGTTTTTTAGATTTAAATATTTTCAAATTATTACTCAGACCCTAGATAAATCAGGGGGTCTAACCTTACATTGAGCGGGTCTATTGCCTGTTTTTTTATATTAAAAATACATTAATTATTAGAGTGTTATGGAAAACCGTATAAATAATAAAAATATAATATTAGAAATCAGGTATTTTTAATTGAATGTAACGCATTGATTTTAAATGATTCTATATAAGTCATTGAAACCTAATAAACTTAGTATAACCATTTGTTTTAAAATTAAAAGTTAATCGAAAAATATAAAACCATACCCGCTCAATATGAGTCTAACATGTCAATTTTTTATTTTTTCAAAATATTCATTTTCTATTTATATATTAACACATTGTATTATAAGGTAAATTTACTTTTCGCTCAGAAACTAGCACCTAACCTTATAAATAAACGATAAAATAAAAATACGTAAGTAACTGTTTTTTTTAAAATATTAATATTATATTTCTATCGGTTACTTAAGGGATTGAAGTACTAGTTAAAAATACAGATTTCCAATAAAACCATATAAAATTTATTTTCATCTGATTTTATAAAAACAATCAGACATAAAACTCATAATAACTTGATTTAAAAATACTATTCAAAATAACAACTTTAGCAATACCTTCGCCAAATTAAGGGAGGAAAAAAACTAAGGATGGCCAGAAATGG
>CAZLLL010000497.1:0-2921 GCA_964560255.1 uncultured Methylomonas sp. | reverse complement strand
TGCCCTGACTTTACAACAGCCGAACAACTGGCGACACAAATCGTTGCCAACAATCTGGCAGCTTGTGTTAATATCTTGCCTAATTTAACGTCTATTTATCGTTGGCAAGGAAAAATTGAAAGTGCACAGGAACATTTGTTACTTATTTAAAGCACCTGACCAACAGTACGCAGCTATCGAAGGTTTTTTAACCAAGCATCACCCTTATGATATTCCTGAAATTATCGCTTTTTCAATAGAAAAGGGATTGCCAGAATATTTACAATGGATCACTTCATGCACCACTTTAAAATAATTTTTGTCTTTTTTTTCATTTTTTTTAGTCAGTTAACTTTTGCCATTAACCCTGACGATTTATTGCCGCCAAATCAGGCTTTTAAAATTTCAGCCAAGCCTACGGCAAATGGCGATGTACTGGTATCCTGGGATATTGCCGATGGCTATTATTTATACCGCAAAAAAATCACCTTTAAATCTAAAACAGAATCGGTCAGCATTCAACAGGCAGATTTACCAGAAGGTAAGATAAAACATGATGAGTTTTTTGGCGATATGATGATTTATCGCCATCAGATTAAGAGCCTTTTAACACTGCAAAGACCCAATACAGCCTTAGCTTTTAGCGTATTAATCAAGCATCAGGGCTGTGCTGACCTAGGCTTGTGCTATCCTCCGCAGAGAACGATACTCAATATACAACTACCTGCTTTAGAAAAAACACCATCCGCTAAAAAAAGTTTCAATCCTTTACAGAGCTTAAGTAAAAGTTTTAATCTATTTGGCGATCAATTATTACCCGCTGACCAGGCTTTTCAGTTTTTTGCGACGATTGATGACCATCAAAACCTGCACGTTAATTGGCAAATTGCGCAAGATTATTATTTGTACCGCGAAAAAATTGACTTACAACTTGTCGATGCAAAGGGCACAAAATTACTCAAGTACGAGATTCCGCACGGAATCGCTAAATATGACGAAGCTTTTGGCGATGTCGAAATTTTTCATAATCAGTTAAGCTTTATTGTGCCGATAAAACGTAACAATATTGCGGAACAGAATATCACATTAAGAGCTAAATTTCAGGGCTGTGCTGAACGTGGCGTTTGCTATCCCCCTATGGAAAAAACAGTTGATTTATTATTACCTGCTGTGTCTACACTAGCCATAGCTGATTCATCTGCTACCATAAAAAAAAAGCCAGAATCTGAACAAGACCTGATTATTCAATCCTTACAACAGGATTCATTTGCACTCACACTGCTCAGCTTTTTGGGCTTCGGTTTGTTATTAGCTTTTACTCCTTGTGTATTTCCAATGATCCCCATTTTATCGGGTATTATTGTCGGTCAAGGTAAAGACATCACGCATCGGAAAGCATTTTTGCTATCCTTCAGTTTTGTGCTGGCATCGGCTCTTACCTATACAATTTTTGGTATTCTTGCGGCCTTATTTGGCAGTAATCTCCAGGCTGATTTTCAGGCACCGTGGATTATCTATCTATTTAGCGGTATTTTTATAGTCTTGTCTTTTTCAATGTTTGGTTTTTATAATCTGGAAGTCCCGAAGTCATTACAATCACGTCTGCATAATGCGAGTGATCAACACCGTGATGGCTCCTATCTCGGTGCTGCCATTATGGGCGCATTTTCTTCCTTGATTGTAGGGCCTTGTGTCGCTGCTCCACTTGCAGCCGCGCTAATTTATATCGGCCAGACAGGTGATGTGATCTTAGGTGGGTCGGCTTTATTTGTCATGGGCTTTGGCATGGGCATCCCATTATTGATCATTGGTGCGTCTGCAGGCAGTTTATTACCTAAAGCAGGGCACTGGCTGAATGCCAGCAAATCTATCTTTGGCGTTATTATGCTCGCGGTCGCAGTGTGGATGCTGGAGCGTGTTATTGCACCTGAATTAGCGATGTTATTCTGGGCTATGTTGTGTATTATTCCTGCCATTTACCTGCGAGTGTTAGACCCTATCCCTGTTATTGATAGCGGCTGGCATAAATTATGGAAAGGCGTAGGAGTGATCCTGTTTACTTATGGTTTACTGATTTTAATTGGACTCAGTGCTGGAAATATCAACCCGTTGCAACCTTTAAATGGCTTATCAACGGGCGCATCAAATACACCTGCGCAAATACCAATAGCCTTTAAAAGAATTTCCTCATTAGCGCAATTACAGCAACAGATAAAAATAGCCAATAACAATGGACAATGGGTTATGCTGGATTTTTATGCTGACTGGTGCATTAGCTGCAAGGAAATGGAGCACTATACATTGAGTGATCCTGAAGTGAAAAAGGCTCTGGCTAATTTTGTTTTGTTACAGGCAGACATCACTAAAAATAATACGGATGATAAGGCTTTATTAAAAGCCTTTAATTTAATTGGGCCACCGGCAATTTTGTTTTTTAATCTACATCAGCAGGAGCAGACTGAAGCAAGAGTTATTGGGTTTCAAGAAAAGGCTATCTTTTTACAGCATTTATCTAATCTAAAATAATTTTCTGTTAAGGTAGGCAGCTTGTCGTAACGATACTGTCACTATTCACTCCCCTCTGGAAAACATGGATGGCTACCAATTTTAGACGGAACAACTTTACATCATGTTGAAAACTTATCTCGTCTAAAATTAGTAGCTCTTTATTAAATCCCCTAAATTGAGACGACCTGCGTAGGTTGCGGGTGAGGCACGAACCCCAACAACTATGGCTGTATATTTTGTTGGGGTTCGTGCCTCACCCGCAACCTACTTTTTTAAATGGGTAGCCTGCAAATATTCCGTCTTAAGTTGGTAGCCAGCTTTCTATAAAACCTCCCCCCTCCTTAGGAACGGGCACGAAATAAGGGAGCTGGAAATAAATAATCCAGCGTTTCGGCTAAAATTGAGCCCATTTTTTTCACCGGAAGAGCCCAATC
>CAZLLL010000496.1:0-2935 GCA_964560255.1 uncultured Methylomonas sp. | reverse complement strand
ATACGAACAAAAATCCTGCGTCAGTTGCTCAACTTATTTCGTGCCCATTCCTTAGGAACAGGCTTTAGCCTAGATATGCAGACTATAGAAATGGAATAATCGTTCAGTCCCCCTCCTTATCAAGGAAGGGTTAGGGGGGAGGTTTTATTAGAAAAAGGCTCCTCAACTCCCATTTTACAAAGGGGATCTGAACGGTTACCAGATAAACATATATCGTCGTTCTTATTAACCTGTTCCTCCCCTGTTATAGATAATACCACTTAAATTAGTGCATAGACTATCCCTTTGCAAATAATCAAAGTTGGTATAGAATAAAAACTGAAATTTTTTGAAAATCCCTGACTTATTTCGGCTACGCACTTAAGACGGGACAAACTTTCATTCTACTGGAAACCCATCCCATTTAAAGTTAGCCGCCCTTCTTAAAGACAATAAATTGAGATGAGCTGGGTAGGTTGTAGGTGAGGCACGAACCCCAACACTTTCGCTGTGGCATTTTTGTTGGGGTTCGTACCTCACCCACAACCTACGTCTTGAACCGAATTATTACTCAATTTTAAAGGGCATTTTATAGCATTGTAAGGAGCAAACATTATGGCAATTCATTCTTTCGGAATTCAGGAATTAACTGATGAAGACCGCGCTTATAACGGCTCTCTTTTCTCAGAAGTACGTAACGCAATATTCGCTAACCCTTATCAAGGGGCTTGGGGTGGAGCAAGTGAAACGACAATACCAAACTATGAGGTTACCTTTCGCAATCTTGTCGGCAAGGCGATATTTCTTAACAAACATTCCCCCTTACAAAAAGCAGCGAATCGCTCTGTTGATTCTAAAGCAGATCTACGCTGGGGAGAAGACGGTAGAGGTTTTCACCGACTATTGCATACCAATGGTGTGTGTCTTACTGGGTTGTGGGAAATTAGCGAAGAGACACGCTATAGTGGTTATTTTAAAAAAGGTAGTCGAGCGTTAATGATTGGCCGATATTCAACCTGCTGCACTGAATGTCGTAGAGGCCATACCCGATCCTTGGCATTAGTCGGTAAACTGTATCCAACCACCGATATAGCCCATAAAAAAGCTTTAAAAACCGCGCAATTTATTACCCAGCAAGATTTAGGTGGCGAGAGTAACAACTATATTAATGATGCAGAATTGCGCAATGCCCCCAATACGACAAGTTTGCGTAGAGGTTTTGGTGTCTCAATTTTAGCCGTCACAGGTTTAGCATTATTACGCTCAGATAAAGAACCGGCCAATCGACAAGTATATGAGATTGCGGAAATGGGTAAAGCCGAGGGCGAAAGTACGATAACGCCTGAATTTATGCGTTTGCGAGTTGCGGCCGAACAACCTCGAATTGAAGGAGAAGCATTGGATTTTCGTGATGAGATTATGGCGCAGATATATGATAAGGGCAATGCGATACCGCAACGCAAACTGATTTTTGATATCGAAGTTTCGGATGAAGGAACAACTCATGGGACTGCATTTAAGCAAAGACGCGAAATCAAAAATTGGCATCGTATCGGTACCCTTACTTTTGATGAAGCGGTCATTTCTTATAATGGCGACTTTGTGATTCACTTCAATCATCCTACTTGGCGTAGTGAGCGCAATGATCCCAGTACTGCGACCCGGGTAAATGGGCAAAAAGTAGGTTAAGGGGCTTCCAGTTTATGGCGGAACATCTGAAAGTACAGGCTCAGAAGATGAGTATTTTACAATTAAAAAATTAATGGTTTATTATTTTTTATAAACTTCAGGCACCTTGCATTTTCCCCCAGAAGTAGTTTAACTTTTCAGTATGTAAATAGCTGGAGTTAAAAGATTTAGCTTTTTCTGAAGCCTGCAATAGCTAAAGGGGCTACAAACTTAAGGCGGGAAAAGTTATATCTTATTGAAAACCACTTCCGTCTAAAGTTAAAGACAATAAACTGAGACGAGCTACGTAGGTTGCGGGTGAGACACGAACCTCAACATTGATGGCCAAGGGGGCGTATTTTGTTGGGGTTCGTGCCTCACCCGCAACCTACATTTTTAAATAGTCCTATAAATATAAAGAATGCCCCGCCTTGAATTGGTAGCCAAATTAATCAAACATTAAGATTTAAAGAGGTTGCAGACAATAAATAAACTTAACTTGTTTCAGGCTTCTCTGGTTTTTTAGTAAAGGCAATACCTGGATCGAGTGGATCAGCTCCTTTATATAAGTATTCAGTTAGTTGACAACCCTTTTTACGCTCTTCAGCTGGATTAGACGGCAAAGGCCAGCGCAAGGCTTCATAGAGTGAAAAGCGGTATAAGTCAAAGCTAGCTTCAACAAGTTGTCCATAAGTTTCCGCAGCATTCAGTAGCAGGCGATAAGTAAATAAAATCAAAATAAGACTGATAGGTATGACCATCACTGTAAAAACACTCCATATCATAAACAATAAACTCCACATTAAAATATGCACAGCTGAATCCAGGGTTTCACGCAGAATTATCAATTCATTTTTTATTTCTTCAGGCAATATAAGCCATAACCTTGGCCAGCATATTACGCTATCGAGACCATATTTCTTTTCAGGTCGTAACTCAACAGAACGCAATAAATTACCTAAGCGGGTAGGCATACGTTGAGCAGGGTTATCAGGAATAAGCATTTTTTCATGATATACCTGATTAAATTCATTCAGCTCATTATTTGTCATGCTCTCTGGATTATTGTTATGTTTTGTAGCAAGCAATTGAAAGCGCTCATCTATTTTTTCGCAACGCCTATATTCCAGTTTACCTATCCACTTTAAGCAATTAGGCCAATAGCCTTCCAAAAATCGCAACAAGGATAAACTGAAATGATTCATTAAGCTAAAACCTATTGCTGTTATTAGTAACTTACATTGAGCGGGTCTATTTTCTGTTTTTTTATATTAAAAATACATTAATA
>CAZLLL010000495.1:0-2949 GCA_964560255.1 uncultured Methylomonas sp. | reverse complement strand
CCACCCATCTTGCTTGTCTTTTTGTCCGTCTTCTTGTTGATAGAAATTGATACGTAGTTACCTATTTCTACGCCTTGAAGATAAACAAAAATACTGAGCAATATGGGTAGTTTATTTATTACGAATTACCTAATTAGGAGTAAATCTAATATCGGCTTGACCAAACATATAACTAACTATATTGTTAGTCGGTCTTATATTTGGATTATATCCCGTATAGGCATAGGTAGAGCCATTAATTTTGATAGAATCATAAGTTTCTGGGAAAAAATTACTTCCCACATATCGATAAGATGCACCACTACCATTCAAATATACCGCCACAGTATATTGTGTACCAGCTTGCACAGACATAGGTGATATAGAACCGTAGCTCCAGTTATTATTCGCTGATACAGATGTTTGTGCTAATAACGTCCCAGTATTTTTGTTAAATAATTTAACTAATTTAGTTCCATTAAAAAAACCGCCTAATTGGTCAATAGTTCCATCCACTTGTGGAGTAAAATGATATCCCATTGCATAATTCCAAGGTATATTGGTAATGACAGTACCGGTAGCATTATTTTTCCAGGTATATTCAGGCTGAGCTGTATTACCACAAGCGGTTACAACATCAACTGGATCAGTACGAGGATAATTAAGCACTTCTTCGCCATCACTTATGCCGTCATTATCAGTATCAGAATCATTGATACAGGTTCCTATTGCACGCTCATAGCCATCAACCAGAAGGTCGTTATCCGCATTTTCATTGAGATAAACATAACCAATAAATGCATTATTTCCTTCAATATAAGTATACCCAGCCGCATTCATTGCACTTAGCTTGCTTTCAGGAAAAATTGCATGGTCATCTCTGGCGAAATTATATCGACGATGTAGTTTTTCAGTGCCAACAGGCTGTGGATTCTGATTAGAAAAAATATACCCTTCCATACCATCCAGTTTATACCCCACTCCTTCATACGCAGTTATTCCTGCTTGTTCAGTTGTATATACATGGTCAGTATTCAAACCGTTCGAACCATTGACACCTTGGTAGCTCATCCGAAATAATGGAACCAGATCTTGATGAGGTATAATTGGGTTGTGTTTGGTAGTGAAAATATAAACCTCGGCTAAAGGCTGGGGTTGTGGTGGGTTCCCTGTTTCATCATGCGGAAATTTACTATAGTTCGGTGTGGGTGAGCCATAGGCAGACTGATAGGTGACTGGTGAGAAAGGTTGGGGAGGTAGGGTTCCAGCAAATGCAGACCATGCCATTTGTGGTACTGTGGTATATAAACTGTCTTCGCCAGTATTACTGTAGAGAGAAAATAGCGGTGTTAAACGATTGGTAACAATACTTCCATTAACTACCCCCAATACGTTATCAATAGCTTCTTCTGCATCAGGAATACCATGACCGACTCCGGCAACTTTTGCTGGGTAATGATCTGCTGAGCTAAATAATGCCGCTTTTATATCTGCAATATTCAAAAGAGGGTCAGTAGAACGCATTAAACCTAAAATACCAGTGATGTGCGGTGCTGACATTGATGTCCCTGAGCAATTTCCATAACCGTCAAATCCTAATCCAGGGCCAAAGTCATCACCACAAAGCCACCAATCAGGCTCACCATCAAAATCTCGTAGCATAGTAGAATGAATATCGAATCCTGGTGCAAGTAGGTCTAATTCTGGGCCATGGTCAGAAAAATCGGCACGAGTATTATTAAATTGAGTTGCGCCAACAGCTATAGTTCGAGGATCTACTGCAGGGAAGTCAATGAAAGTACTGCTTCCAATTGCATCATCTCTTTTAGGATAAGAACTAGGTGGTGCTGATCCATCGCCTGCTCCATTGCCAGCTGCTGCTGAAATAATAATATCCCGGTTTGTGATTTCTTCTAGTGCGTCACAAAAAGGCTGTGCATTGTTATTAGGAGAGCCACCAACAGGAGGGAAACAAAGTGCTGCTCCATCTGGATTAAATGCACTTATGCGCCAACTTGAATTAATGGCCTGAACACCGACATCTGAAAGAAAGTCATATGCACTTACCTTGGTTGAATAAGCTCCACTTACTTGAGCAAAAGAAATAGCACAATCCCAGCAAATACCGGCAACACCTTCATTATTATCAGTAGTCGCTGCAATAATTCCAGTAACGTGTGTACCATGATAAGAAGGTTGTATATTACTAGAATTAAAACTATCTGAAAATTGGAGTCTAAAATTTGTTAAATCTGGGTGTGAAAGGGATGGGGTGCTAACATTAATATCTAAGCCTGAATCAGGAACACCAAGATAGGCATGGCCTGTTGTTTTATTCCAGGCGGCGGGAAGATTAAGTGAATACATTCCCCATTGAAATTGATCAAGGTCTTGAAAAAAAGGGTCATCTGGTATTGACAAGAAGCCCCCCTTTGTATTCTCAATGATTGAAATGATATTTGGGTTTTTTTCTAATGCTTCTTTGCCTCGGGAAAAATCTTTCTCATTGGGATAGCTTAAGAGGATGTATCTTTGCAGTCGTGCTGTAACAGATTTGGGATGGGTTAAAGAGAAGTCTGGCTCTATATAGGATTGCTTTATTAGCTGTTCAGGGCTTAAACCAAGCATTTTATTGGCAATACCAACTGTTTTACGTTGTTTAATCAGATGTTCAGCACGAGTAATCGAACCAAAACTTTCCAGTACGCTGTCTTGCTTTGATTTAATATTTCGATTAATTACATGGGGGGGGGTGTGTAACCATCTGATTTCATTAAAATAATAAGTTGATTGGTATTTTTTTCTTCATAAACTGGAGTGCTTTCTCCTTTATCAGCTGCCAAGGAGGCTACCGACACAAGCATCAAAATGATACTTAGTTTTTTTTGCAATTGTTTAAACATGTTTATTTCCTTATTTATTAATAATATGTGCATTATTTGTTTGTATAACTCGTGCGGCAAAAAATAA
>CAZLLL010000494.1:0-2957 GCA_964560255.1 uncultured Methylomonas sp. | reverse complement strand
ACGGACAAAAAGACTCGCAATATTGGATGATTATTTGTTTCCATCTCCCTTACACAAGACAAGTTCACTACATATGATAGAAATACCCATAAATAACACCCAATATAAAATAGATCTGGAGCTGGTTCCAACCACCTTTGATGCCATCCATGCCTATCTGGCTGCAACAGTTTTTGGTTTGGCACTCACTGTTATTATTTTATTGTTTGCCATGTTGATTGGCCTCATCCGTCGTGCAAAAAAGCCAGCGCAAATAGATACAAACAATCAACAACAAGCCATTTCAACACAAATTCCTGTGCGTGAGCCGGAAATTAAAATTGTTGAGAAAATTGTTGAAGTTGAAAAAATCGTCGAAGTCGAAAAAATTGTGCAACAACCTGCACCTGAGCCTATCGTTTTAAAAGAAGCAACCCCAGACGCAGCCTTACAATTATTAAGCCTATTACAAAAAGAAGCGCGTTTTATTGATTTTCTAAAAGAAGAAATTAATGATTATAGTGATGCAGATGTCGGTGCAGCTGTACGAGTGGTACATACCGGTTGTAATAAGGCCATTAATGAGCATTTTAGCTTAGCGGCTGTTCGTAAGGAGCAGGAAGGTTCTAAAATCACACTAAAAAAAGGCTTCAACGCATCTGAAGTCCGTTTGATCGGTAATATTGTCGGTCAGGCTCCTTTTTCAGGTACACTCGTTCATAAAGGCTGGCAAGTCACAGATATTAAATTACCCAAATTAACAGCAGGCCATAATGCCAAAATTATCGCAGCAGCGGAGGTGGAGCTATGAAAGGTTTCTTTAGCGGCGTAAAGAAGTTATCAGAAAAGAATAATGAAAAATCTGATGAAAATACGGATAACAATACTGACTCTCATGAAGAGCCCTCAACACCAGATTGGAATGACCAAACAAACAATGAATTACCTGAGGCTGAGGTAAATACCAATCAGGATGAACAGTCAGATGATACAGGCGTTGACGAACCAGCCGAAGATAACAGTGATGATACGAGCAATGATGCCATTGATCAATCCGCTATTCCTGAAGCAATTGATGGTTCACGTTATTCAATCGGGATTGACTTAGGAACAACGCATTGCGTTTTATCCTATGTTGATATTTCCGATCCTGATGCCGATGAAATCGTACAAAAAGTATTAGATATTCCACAACTGACTTCACCAGGCGTTATTGAAGATAAAGCACAATTACCCTCCTTTTTGTATCAAGCGCATGAAGCTGAAATTAATGAAGGTGAAACGGCTTTACCATGGACTGCTAAACCCGACTATTTAGTCGGTGAAATTGCCCGTAATTTAGGTTCTAAAACACCCATTCGTTTGGTATCCAGTGCTAAAAGCTGGCTTTGTCATGCCGGGGTTGATTGTAAATCAGCCATATTACCCAGTGAAGCACCCGAAGAAGTGGAGCGCATTTCACCTTTTCAAGCAAGCAAAGCTTACCTAGAGCATTTATGTGCTGCCTGGAATAAGCAATTTCCTCATGACCCGATTGAAGATCAGGAGATTACTTTAACGGTACCTGCTTCATTTGATCCTGCTGCGCGTGAATTAACTGCCGAGGCGGCTCATAGTGTCGGCTTAGATAATGCGATTCTCTTAGAAGAGCCTCAAGCTGCGCTGTATAGCTGGATTGAAAAAAGTGATGGCGATTGGCGTAATCACGCCAGTGTTGGCGATATTATATTAGTTATTGATGTGGGGGGGGGGACCACTGATTTATCACTGATTGCAGTCACTCAAGAGGATGGTAATCTGGGGTTAACCCGAATTGCGGTCGGTGACCATATCCTTTTAGGCGGTGATAATATGGACTTGGCCTTAGCTTATACGCTTAAAGCCAAGCTAGAAAAAGAAGGTGCCAAGCGTCTTGAGCCTTGGCAAATTCAGGCACTGACCCATGCTTGCCGCGCTGCTAAAGAAAAAATTCTTGGCGATGATGAGGATGCTGATAATATTCCTATTGTGGTTGCCAATCGCGGCTCCTCTTTAATTGGCGGTACTTTACGCACTGAATTAACCCGTGATGAAGTGAATACCGTTTTACTACAGGGCTTTTTACCTGAGGTTGAAAGTAGTGAACAACCTGTTAGTCGAGCTCGTTCAGGTTTAAGGACAACAGGTTTGCCATATGCACAAGATGCAGGCATTACACGTCATTTAGCGGCTTTCTTAACACGTCAGTTAAATGCCATTGATGATCTGGATGATATTTCACTGCCTGATGATGCCAGTTTTATTCACCCAACGGCGGTACTCTTTAATGGGGGGGTATTAAAATCTTCACGCTTTGCTGATCGCTTGATGAGTGTTCTCAACTCATGGCTGGAGGAAGAAGATGCACCTGAGGTACGCTTATTGACAGGCCTGGATTTAGATCTTGCAGTCGCCCGTGGAGCCGCGTATTATGGTTTTTCCCGCAAAGGTAAAGGCGTACGTATTAAAGGTGGCACGGCAGCCTCCTATTTTGTCGGCGTAGAAAGTGCTATGCCAGCTGTTCCAGGTATGCCTCCCGAACTGCAAGCCTTATGTATTGCACCGTTTGGTATGGAAGAAGGTACTAAAGAGGAATTACCGAATGATGAATTTGGTTTAGTGGTCGGTGAGCCTGTCCGTTTCCGCTTCTTTGCTTCGAAAACACGGCGCGATGATATAGTCGGAACACGCCTGGATTACTGGGCCGATGATGAACTGGAAGAACTGGATGAAATTGAAATCACCCTCTCGGAAGAAGGTCGTCAAAAAGGTGAAATCGTGCCAGTACATTTATCAGCAGCCGTCTCAGAAATTGGTACTTTAGAATTACATGCCATTTCTAATAAGGATGATCAGCGCTGGAAAATTGAATTTGATGTACGCGCAGGCGAAGACTAGGCTAGGGTAAGGAACGTGCACGAAATAACTTCGACAACTCGCTTGTCTTTTTATCCGTCTTC